>JAYWCE010000086.1:0-4009 GCA_043780775.1 Candidatus Altimarinota bacterium
TCATACAAAACTCACATAAAATAGCCCATATTTTTATAGATTTTCACTCCAGTCTACCCACCAGATTTTCCCATCTTTTCCGTATGCAGCTCATACTGAGCCATATGAGAATAACTCACCTTCGACGATCCATACTACTTCGTGACTACCACGGTAGATAAAAAGAATGCCTCCACCCGTCTCGATCATAATATTTCCATCGAGTGAGTGGAACTCTATATCTTTATATGAGAGATTCTCAGGAAGGATGATATCACGAGTACGATCGACCGGATCACCTGAGTGTCTGATAATGAGATGTGGTTTTCACTCTTTGACCCCAACAGAGACGATATCATCTCCGAGTGATGATATATGTGTGATAGTATCGAGTGTTGTCAGTATCTTTTCTTCTTTTGGATCCCGGGGAGTGAGAGTGCCTGAGTTATTTGTATAGTATATTCCACTGAGAATAGCGACCTTTGCGAGATCTACTACTCCTGTCTGGCTCCAAGATTTCCCAGTATTCCCACCTGATATCTCCGTGATAGATCCACTCTGTGCGATGAGATGATCTCGAAGATCGAGAACTCCTGTCATATACCTTCCTCACTGTGTCAGGAGACTCTTGGTCTGCGGACATGAGAATACCTCATATCTCCACTCTATACTCGGACATGTCTCGGCGAAGTTGCTGATATCTCTATTTGCACTTATGAACTTGTTTGTTTGCCAACTCAGAACTCCCGTAGCAGTCGAGAAATACTGACCTCCTATATACGTGAATGATCCAGTATAGCTGATCTTCCCAGTCGCAGTTGATCCTGACCACACGAGTCCACTCGCAGTCCTCATGATATATTCATCATCGGCTACCTGATATATCTCTCTTATTCTCGGGAGTTCTCGGTAGGTGGGACGGGGGAGAAGTGAGACTTTTTCTATGAAAAATGGCTTCTCGCGGTCGATCTGGAATTCCATAGTATTCGTGAGATACCCCGATCCTGCTATTTGCATCGTATAACTACCATAGTCGCTCATCTTCTTCTCATTGTTCCCATAGGCTCCACTTCCGAGGAGTATCGTCGCATCTATTGGTGTTGTTTTGACATTGATGATGCCGAACGACTTGATCAGATCTGATGATCCAGAGCTACTCTGCGATCCTGATTCTGAGAATATCCGTCGCATCCCGAGTCTGACATCGGGATAGTATCCCTGGAAAAAATAGTACAGGAATAGTGCACATACAAAAACCACAAGCCAAAAAAGACGGGTAGCTCGGCGTTTTCGGATGATTTCTAGTTGATAGGATTCGATCATAGGAGTAATTAGAACTTAGGGCTTAGAACTGAGATGAGAGAAAATATATTTTTTATGGCTTATTTCCTGTCTCATTTTTCTTGTCTATTTTTCTCTCCATTTTCTCAGTAGTATCGAATGAGTCAATCCGCTTACCAAAAAAAAGTCGGATCTGGGACTCGATGGCAGGTATCGAAAATAGGGTGAGAGTAAGGACTGGGACAGCGATCCACTGGATCATATTCCATACATAGTCGAGAGCGGTGAAGTGGGTATATCGACGCATGATATGGATCGAGAGGATACTCGGGATGACGATCGTAGCGAATAGTATCGTGAAGATGAGGGAACTCGCGATCGGCACTGTGAATGTCGCGAGTGAGTGGTCGATCGAGGTGAATATGCCTGGAACATATCCGATGAAAAAGAGCATAAATGGTCCACCCGCCCAGAAGAGATGATTGTAGACAAGGTATATTGTTTTTCGGATTTTCTCGGTTGTCTTTATTTTTGTATTCTGTAGGAACTCAGGCAACACGAATTCGATATCGGTACAACCCCACGACCAGCGACGGAGTTGCTTGTATTGAGATCTGATGGTCCTATACAGATTCTTCTCATCTACGAGATCCATCTCACAGATCGCAGGAGTATGGATGATCCTGAAAACTCCATCCCAACCGAAATAGCTCCTCCAGTATTGCATCCCATCCTCGACAATCGAGGTGAGTGACCAGTAGTTCGCTCGATGTAGACATGTCAGAGATTGTCCGTACACGGCGAAGTTGCGATAGAACTCAGGGTTCTGACTCTCGAAAAATTGCCACATCGTCGTCCCAATTCCGATGATACGAGCGAAGAAGTGTCATTCTCGCCAGTTGTTCGAATATATCGGAGTATACTGGTAGATCGCGTGATCTCGCATATCAGTTTGCAAGAATGACGCTGTGACAATCATGAAAAAATTGGCCTCCACCTTGGTATCGGTATCGATCGTCGACACAAATGTATGACGAGCATCGAGCTCTACCATCTTCTCATATTCGCGGATCGCGTAGGTGATATTAGCTCATTTGACCTTGCCCTCTCACTCTATATTTGCAGGATGTACAATACCCACGATCTCGATCCATTTGCCAGCGTGCTCCTGTATGATTCGCTCCGCATGACGAGCTCCATCTGGTGCACGAGCCTCGGTGGCGAGGAGTACTACTATATTCTCCTTGTATGGATAGATAGTATTGCGAAGTGCGATGATATTCTCTTCGATGACATTGTACGGTTCTGTATATATAGGTACGATGACAATATGCTTGAGATTTTTGGCTCATTTTGATACGATCGTATCTTGGCTCCAGTCTTTTTTCTCGAGTCGCAGTAGTCGTACATACGACTTCAGGACATAGTAGTACGACTCGAATACCTTCACTGACCAGTAGGAGATATAGAGTGCGATGAAAAATAGTCCCGTCTCATAGTGGATCTGCATCAGAGCAAGTGGCAAGAGAAATGTCCCGATCAGAGCAAGGAGGGGGATTTTTGGGAGCCAGTAGGTGAGAGTGGTGTATTTTGACATTTGGTGAGTATTATAGCGGATTTCTGGATTTTGCAACTCGGGAGTAGATGAAAAATGAACACTTTTTTGCAAAAAAATCCATTCTTCATATATTACGCATATGAATACACTCTTCTCATCACACAGCTTCGAACTCTCGGACTCTGAACTCGCTCAGTTCGAGCAGTTTCTCTCACTTTTTATGGAGTACAATGCCCATACCAATCTCTCAGCAATCCGTGATAGAGATGGCATCATCGAGAAGCACTTCATCGACTCACTCTACGGTGTGAGTATCGCGAGTGAGATCGTCGAACATACGACGACTACGCCAGTCAGGCTCCTCGATATCGGATCGGGTGGAGGATTCCCAGGGATCCCCCTCAAATTGGTCATGCCAGAGCTCGATATCACACTCCTCGATAGTGTCGGCAAAAAGGTCACCGCGATGAATCACTTCATCACACATCTCGGACTCGAGAATATCATGGCGATCCAGGATCGAGCGGAGAATCTCGCGAAGAGTCCAGATCACAAGGGGCAGTATGATATCGTGGTGTCACGAGCGACAGCGTATATCACGGATATATTGTTTTATTCAGCTCCATTTCTCACTCGTAACTGACGGATCATCCTCTACAAGATGCCAGGCGAGGACGAGAGACGAGATATCGGGCAAGCCTGCAAAAAATATCGACTCAAACTCACTGGAGAACTCGAATACGAGCTCGGTGGCAAGCCTCGAATCATCTATGTATTTGCCCGAGCATAGTTTTTCGAAAAAAGTTTTGACAACAGAGCAGGTTTTTATACAATGCGTGAGCTTTGTTACTCCTTGCGGGCGTAGCTCAATGGCTAGAGTCTCTGCCTTCCAAGCAGACTGTTATGGGTTCGAGTCCCATCGCCCGCTCCATTTTGATTGATACTTAGATTTTTGGATGATTAGAGGTTTGGATACCCAAAATTCTAACACTCTGAGAATCTAGTTTGTTATTCGGGCGTATAGCTCAGCTGGTTAGAGCGCGACACTGATAATGTCGAGGTCCATGGTTCAAGTCCATGTACGCCCACCATTCCTGTATAGACAACATTCGGAGACTGGCGCAATTGGCTAGCGCACGTGCTTTGGGAGCACGGGGTTGTGGGTTCGAGTCCCACGTCTCCGACCATTTT
>JAYWCE010000087.1:0-10671 GCA_043780775.1 Candidatus Altimarinota bacterium
TATTCGCGAGTTCAAGAATCCTCCACAACCACTCTATCGAGGATGACTCATAAATCCAGATAATCCGCATCTCAAAGAGCAAAATCGTATCATCACTTCACATAATATATTGGAAAATAAGCGAGTAGGACTCGATCATCATGAGGTATATCAGACGAAACTCGCTCCTGGAAAGTTAGATGCCACCACTCCGCCTCCTATCGTCGACACCACTCAAGAGGGGCATTCTGATACTACAGATCCACAGATTGAGATACTTAAAAATGAGCTCATATCACTCCCCGCCTGATCTATAGTCATCCTCGTTCAGTCGACTAATTTCCGACTTTCGACTTTTCGTATTCGTCTCGAACTATTCCATCTGGGTATCCATGTGGTCGAATTCAACCATCTGGCCTATATTCCAGAGGTTGAATTCACTACATTCACAACTTCCCTCTTATATCAGACCGATGAATATGTGAGACAAGAGGCAGTATTACGAAGGCTGATCGAAGGAAACAATGAAGCACTTGGGAATACGAGAATACAATCTGTGAACGGAGAATTTGTTACTTTCTGAGCTCTTGAGAAAATTCGCGGTAACACAGGAGACTATGCTGGATCACTGAATAAAGGAGGTACATTCCCACTCGGAGAGGTATTCACCGAATCAGTCGATCTGAACTCAGTGAACGGTAGGTGCCTTATCGAATCATATCCGAGAGAAGATTTCTCTGTGGATCATTGTGATCCGTTCGAACTCATTATCGAAAATGGGCGAGTCCTCCCGAGTGCCGACTTCCCTGCTCCTTTTGCGAAGCTGTACGACTGGATCGTCCAATATGAGTGAGAGGTGATGGTACGCGAGCTCGGTATGGGCCTCAATACAGCGATCACGACTACTACTCCCCTCTCGGATATCAACTTCTACGAACGCAAGATCGGAGTCCATCTCTCTCTCGGCAAGAAACACGGAATCTATGGTAAGAAACTCCCGAAAACTGAGATTCAGCGGTTCCATATCGATGTATTCATCGCTACAGAATGAGTCTATATCTGAGAACAGAGAGTATATGAGGGTGGGGGCTGGGTGATATAAATAGACTATTCCAATATATCTCGTACCTGTTCTCTCGTATCGACACTATATCTACTACTTCCATCTTTTTGTATCGATGGTACTATTGGTATCGGTGCGGGTTTTTGCGAAGCAGGCAGGCTCTGATCTATCACGGGCACTACTCGCTCTATCTTTGCATCGATGAGGGTCTGGATATAGGCAACGACACTATCTGGATCGGTCACATAGTACATACTCATGGTTCCGATGAGAGCAGTATCTCACTCTGTAAGGATATGAATCGTTCCATAGTTAAAAAAGCTCGCAATCTTCGATGGAAATACAGATTGAACTGTCTTGATCTTGTTTCAGTCGATAGTCTGCACTGTCGATAGGAGTCCTGATTGATTCACAAAAAATATCTTTCCTTCTACGACGATATTGTAATCCATCTCTAGATCCATCATACGCTTGCGATATTGTCGGAGGAATGCTATCTCGATGAGTATCACGAGTGTATCAGTCGCCAGTATCCAAAAATGATCCCCAATTTGTTTGCCATAGGATACTATAAGAATGAACTCTATAAAGATGATGAGGATGAGTATCCACTGATTGGTGATCGACCAATTGAAAAAACTCACGAAATAGCTATCTCAGAGTGCGAGCTCATCTCGAACGAGATACATATCTGTGACTATCTGTGTCTCATGATGGATCGATCTGAAATATCTGATATAGTTCAGCGATGATATGATGAGTATCACTGACATAATCAGATTCCCCGTGATGAGGGTATATTTGATGGTTGGTATATCTATACTGCTATACGCTATGAAGATGCTGATTCCTGAGAGAATGAGGATGCATATGGGTAACCAGAGGGTGAAAACAGCAAATATCCATGACCTCTTGATGATCATGAGCCGTTGGTACCCCTCCGTGATGAGTCTCTCTATGAGAACTGTCTCACCTGAGATGTTGAATGACTTAAAAAGCCAACTATAGATTCGATCGAATGGTATCATAGTTGTATTATAAATATTTCTATCTAAATGCAACAAAAAAACCGTGAATTTCTATGTATTCACGGTTTTTGGTATACTTTTCTCTATCTTCACAGCGAGTCATCCACGAGAGCTCGTAGAGAATGAGAGCTTGTCTACTAGCTTCTCTGTGATATGGAAGAGTCCTCTGCCTCGTTTTTCCATATAGATGCCCTGATTGTTGTTGTGGCCTTCGAGTCGCTCTCCCCTGATAGACTCCATATGTGTGGCATCTTTGGCGTCTTTACCTGTCCCAGTATCGTGCACCTCGAGTGTGATAGTGAACTCACCATTGATATCTATACCCGCCTCGATGATACAACTATCGATGTCACCAACACTACTCCCATGCTCGATCGCATTGTTCACGAGCTCATCTGTGATGAGGATGAATCTGCCTCTCCATGGTTGGTAAATATTATGCAGGTCAAAAATATGACCCACAAAATCACGAATAATCTTGGACCTACTATGATCCGCATCAAAATCGATCTGACATGAGATATGAGCAGGATCTATTGTTGCTGGTAATAGGGCTAGCATAGCTGCCTCATAACGGAGATGACTGATATCAATGTGGAACATTCCGAATATACTTTTATCAAATATGAAACTAGTATATACTGTTATCTCCAAAAAAGCAAAAATCAGCACCAATGAATCCTGAAAAACATAAAAAATACTCTCTCGAAAATTCGGGAGAGTATTTTGTCTCTTGAGAGAGCTGGCGACTAGCGAACTGCCTCCTTGAGAGTTTTTCCGGCCCGGAAGACAGGAGTCTTCATAGCAGCGATCTGGATTTTTGCACCTGTTTTTGGGTTTACACCATTACGAGCAGCACGATTTGAGATCTTCCATGCACCGAAACCTGTGACATTTACTTCCTCACCCTTTTTGAGTGACTTAGTGATAACTTCGATCTGAGCCGTGAGAGCCTTTGTTACAGCGTCTTGACTGAGACCAGCCTTAGCGGCAACAGCTTTGATAAAGTCCTGCTTATTCATAGTGAGAAAAAATTAAGAAGTAAAGGACAAAAACGATTATAGGCAGAGGAAAAGGAAATGCAATTTTTTTTTCGCTTTTTGGAGGCAATATATCTTGTCAATAGTCATTTTTTCCTGTCTAATACAGGGAAAACACAGGTTTCATCCTCTTCCCTTCCAGATGCGGAAGTGGCTCTGTGATGCGGAAACTGAGATATGCTCGTGAATACAAAATTGATACAATATAGAATTTCAGATTTATCCCTTATATTTGCCCTATCACGGCTATTATTGTACCCGCGATAGTGAGGATCATACCGATGAGCCAGAGTCTCATCACGATGGTCTCCTCTTCCCATCCGATTGCCTCGAGATGGTGGTGGTAGGGTGCAATCCGGAATATTTTTTTCCCATGTCTCAGTCGTTTGCTCGTCATCTGTATGATCACTGAGAGTGTCTCGAGGATGAATATTGCACTCATTACAACGAATGCGAGGAGTGTATCTGTCATCATCGCTATCACAGCGAGGGTCGCACCGAGAGCAAGAGAACCGGTATCTCCCATGAATATGCTCGCTGGATGGATGTTGAACCAGAGGAATCCCATCAGTACGCCCACAATAATCAGGCAAAATGCTGAGAGAATGAACATGCCCTGCATATAGGTGATTGCCCCATAGGCAAGAAACTGGAACAAGAGGAGTCCTCCAGCGAGCCCGTCGAGCCCATCAGTGATATTGACACTATTAGCAGTTGCGACGACGATGACGATAAAGAGTGGAATATAGAAGAGTCCGAGATCAATCTGTCCATAAAAAGGGAGATGAATGCCACTATACCCGAGTTTACTCGAAAACCAGTAGGCTCATGCTAGTGCGAAAATAATCAATAAGAGCATCTTGACCTTCGCGGGGAGTCACTTTGTCCGTCCGATTCCTCGTATGTTCATATAGTCGTCGACCATACCGATCACTCCTACACTCACGAGTGTGAATATGACAATATAGGTCTCGCGACGATTCCAGAGACTATATCGGAAACTCACTCCAAATAACTCTGAGAGACTACTTCCATAGTACTGGGCCAGTACGGAGACTATAACTACAATGAGTACTATAGAGATGATGATTACTCCACCCATCGTCGGGGTTCCTTTTTTGCCGGCATGGAGACTCGAGAATTCTGTTGCTTGACCGATGAGCCCCTCTGTTCTGATGTTCTTGCCGAGCCCCAGCCGAGTGAATAATCTGATACCATGAGGCATGATGATTAGTGTGAGTATGGCAGTGACTACGAGACTCGTGAGGATGAATGCGAGATTGGACATAGGAAGATAATAAAAATCCCCCTGATTATAGGAGGATTTTTATTTTTGCAAATCAGAGATGGTATCTGTTTTTGTGCTCTCAATATGTTCCTTGATTGGTTCGATGAATATGTGTTCCATGAGAAAATGTCGCATCTCAGCATCAAATCTCTCATTCTCCTCAGGGAGCATAATCGTGATTTTATACACGAGATCGACGGCGTTCGGGATTTCAGTATCATAGAGTACCTCGATAGGATCATAGCTCGCGATCTTGCCTTCGATGATCCGCATTCGAGTTTTTATATCTGAGACATTCGATTGTTTTTTGAACGGTACACGGTAGACATAGTCGAAAAATCTCCGACGAGAAATATTCTCAAGAGTTTCTGTATAGATGAGTCGGTTGGGTATAAACACTACCTCTCCAGTGATCTTCGTCATCTTGGTATAGTTGAGTGTGATCTCCTCCACGAGTCACTCATATGCAACATTTGATTTCAACTGAACTCGTATGATTTCCCCTATCTCAAAAGTTCGCGATAATAGGATCGAGAGGCTACCAAAGAGGTTGGTGATGATATCTCGACTCGCGATCGCGAGGAGTACTCATCCGATTCCAGCTCCTGTGAGGATACTACTCGTATTGATATGGAGGCTATCGAGTATATAAAAAATACCAATAGTCCATATCAATGATATGATACTCACTTTGATCAAAGGGAAAAATCGGCGAATCATAGCACCTTCGACGAGGAAAGAATGCTCGATCTCACGAAATAACAAGCTAACAATATGTACAATAACAATCACAAAGATGAGTAGTCGACCAAGCCCATAGATCGTATCGATAGTACCGAGATCTGCGGGAGTCCAGCCATCAGCAAGTATCATATAGCGATAGAGCATCGTTGTAGAGATACTCAGGAGTATCCAGGTGACGATGGAGAAAAAGCTATTTTTTCGTGATGTAATAAGGGTAGAGTACTTCATAGATATACACAGTATGTCATATCTTCTTTATTTTTGCAAATAGTTGATTTTCTTCGGTATTTCTGTAGTATTGGCTCTATATTTTTGGCATTCATTTTTCCATGTCGTTCCGCCTCTCTCATATCCACGACTATCATCGGTTCGTCGCTATCGATCTCGGACTCTATCGTGTCAGGGCGGGGATATACGACCTCTCTCTTGGAGGCCTCACGTGTACTGGATTCTCCAGTGTGAGACAGAGTCGCAAGAACTGGAGCGACGGTGTCGTCGCAGATATATGAGGGATAGCACAGAGTATCGAACATGCGATGGTCCAAGCTGCTCACTCGCAAGGGACGATTCCTGATGATATTATCATGAGTTTTCCATCTCGCTCATTCGTCTCGGATGTGATCACAACACAATATGCGAGGGCTGATGCTGAGTCGACACTCACGATGCAGGAGATCGATATGATGATCAAGCGGATAGAAAAAGAATCCTGTGAACGAGCCCGTACCAAGAGTCGCAAACAGTTCGGTGTGACGAGTGATGAGCTCCGTCTCGTCTCATCGACTATCATAGCTATATCGGTCGATGGAAAGAAGGTGACGAGTCCTATCGGATTCGCAGGTGGCCGTGTCCGACTCACGGTACTCAATGTATTCGTCCCATCGAGCGAATTCAATGTGATCAGATCGATCATATCGAGCCTCGGCAAGCGAGCGATCTCACTCATACCAGAGCCACTCATCCTTCCCAAGGTCATCGAAGACACTGAGCTCTCTTGATCGACGAATTGCCTGATTGATATCGGATATGGGCATACGACAGTCACGATTCTCGCAGGCAATGAGATCATCGGATTCGAGACTTTTCCGTATGGTACAGAGATGCTCATAGAGCTCATCGCAACAGAGAAGTCTGGATACTCACTCCTCCAGATAGAGAATATCATCAGTACTCCATCGGAATGCGAGACAGAGATACATCATCAGTGTCTCGATGAGTTCCTCTCATATATCTGAGATGTAGTATTCGGATATCTCCAGGCTGAACATATCGATGTGCCTCTCGAAAATCTCCTCCTCCATGGGAATATATTCGAGAACAAGATTGTCCGAGATGAATTCTCGAAACTGGTTCAAGACACCCTCTGATATGAACTCTCTACAAGGCGACTCTGTGAGATAGTGAGTCCTGAACTCACTCATGATCAGTGTATCGTCGCGGGACTCTCTCAGATGGCGAGTGAGCTCCTCATGACCCGAAAAGATCCTCTCGTTCGTATTCTCCGCTATGTACTCTATCAATATGAATAAAAACACCCTCCACATCACCAACGATATGTCGCAGATGATAGCTCTCAAGGCAATCACCCGAGAATACCGAGAGAATCCTGGATTTCTTTTGATCGATCTTTCTGATGCGAGTTTTCCTTTATCTCGTGATTTTTTTCTCGTACTCTCTCGCCGTCTTCCGAGTGATATCTATCGTCTCATCCTCTCTGATAGCTCTTCTCTGGTGATAGCTGCCTCTCTCGGGATACAGACAGAGATGGTATGATTGCAGGCGGAGTTCGATCGTCAATACGGAGCCAAGGATATCACCACTCACAATATGACGATGTTCGAGTATCTCCGATATGAGATACGGCGAGGTATAGCATACCTCTGGTTCCTCGCCTTCGAGAAGACTAACGCAAAAAAGAAAATAATCCATATGAAGAAAAATGGATCTCATTTTATTCTCATCATTGTTGGACTCATTATGTCGATGACGCTGCTTCTTTTTATATTCCACTTCGCAGTATCCAAGACGATCATCACGATCACTCCTCAGATCTCTATCCGTCCGATCTCGGCGAATATCATCTATGCTCAATCGACAGGATCTCTCCTCGCTACTCGCAATACTATAGCTCTCCGTAAGGTCGATATCCCGACTACCTATACAATGAAGTTCCAACTCGAGACAGTCGATCCGAACTCAACGACTAATGCTCGTGGAACCATCACTATTTACAATGAGACTACGACGGCTCAAGCACTCAAGCCTCAGACTCGATTTATCACGCTCGATGGTACGGTGTTCCGATCGATGAATTGGGTCAATGTACCTCCTGCTCGGTCGATCAATGGGATTACGGAGATGGGATCTATCGATGTCGAGATCATGGCCGATGTCCGTGATGAAGCAGGCGGTATTATCTGACAAAAGTGAAATATAACAGCAGGAATCGACTTCACGATCCCAGGACTCAAGTTCAACCGTGACAAGATCTATGCAAAATCGAAAACAGATTTCAGAGGCGGAGAGGCTCCACGGATCCATATCGTCACAGAAGATGAGGTCAAAAAATTCACAGGATTGCTCAAGGAACAACTCCATCGAGTCGCCCGCAATACTCTCCAGAAGAATCTCGATGACAAAAAACAAGCCTCTGGTGATGATTATGCTCTCTTCAGTGGTGATGGAGTCTCATTCACTGGAGAACTCTATGAGATCATCTCAGGACAGAAATATGGCGACTTCGCCGAAGAGATCGAGATGCGAGGTACGGTGATGGTGACCGCTCTCACCTACGACAAGCGAGCAACTATCAACTATCTCACTGATATATTCCGTGAGGGTCTCCTCTCGGGAACTGATCATGAGGTCGCTATCCACGATGATACACTCCGTATTAGCTCCGTGATATACCGTGCTCCTGGTGATTCGACGATCAAGGCGACGATGGAAATGAATACGAGTATCGCCCATGACTTCGAAGATCCCAAGAATCAACTCACTCACTATCTCAAGGTCACGATCGCTGGACTATCCAAAAATGAGGCGATCACGAGACTTCTTAATACTGGACATGTCAAAGAGACCGTTATCAGCTCATATCCATTCTGGAATCGGTCTGTATCGGGGAATATCGATCAGATAGAATTCGTCATCAAAAAATAAAACAATGGCTCTCGCTCAAGACATCGAATCCCGTATCCAGATACTCGATATCGTCAATCGGTATGTATCCACCAAGAAGGCAGGCGTCAACTACAAATGACTCTGCCCGTTTCACAACGAGAAGAGTCCATCATTCGTCATCTCTCCGACCAAGAATATTGCCCATTGCTTCTCTTGTGGTAAATGAGGATGACCGATCAATTTCCTCATGGAGATCGAGAAGATCGACTTCCGAGAGGCGATCACGATCCTCGCCAAGGAGGCTGGTATCGAGATGAAGACGCAGTTCTCCGTTGAACAATCTGAGAGAGGCAAGGATCTCTATAAGCTCTACAAAGAGGCAACTGAGTGGTATCATCAAGCATTATTTCTCCCTGAGAATAGTGGACCACTTGCCTACCTCACGGATCGTCAGATCTCACTCGATACAATTCGCAAGTTCCAGCTCGGATACTCTGGTTCTCCTCGTGATCTCCTTTTTACATTGAAAAACTCTGGATTCTCGACCGATTTTATCATCGAGTCTGGACTCTTCGTCTCTGAGTCTCGGGACAAGTTCTATGGTCGGATCACTTTCCCGATTGCGAATACGATGGGACATACAGTCGGATTCACAGCTCGAGTCCTCACAGATGCTCTCCCGAAGTATCTGAATTCTCCAGCGTCACATATATTCGACAAGAGCTCCATTCTCTATGGTCTCCATCTCGCGAAACAATCGATCTCCAAGACGGGTGAGGTCTTCATCGTCGAGTGACAGATGGATACGATCGCTCTCCATCAGGCGGGGATCGACAATACTGTCGGTATCAGTGGAACTGCTCTTACCAAGGAGCATATTCGACTGTTGCGGAGATTCGCGAGAACGATATATCTCGCTCTAGACTCAGACAATGCTGGAGTCAAGGCAACATTCTCCTCGATCGAGAATCTATTGAACGAAGATATCGAGATCCGTATAATCCAAATCCCGAGTGGCAAGGATCCTGATGATTATATTAAGGGTGGTGGTGACTTCCCTGCACTTCGTGATAGCTCGCTTTCGGTGATTGACTTGTATCTCCGTGAGTGAGGCCGAGAATATGATATGACGACACTCATCGGCAAAAAGAAACTCATCGAAAAGTGTCTCGAGATCATTGTGAGACTCTCGAGTCAACTCGAGGTTGACTTTTACCTCCAGGAGATAGCAAAGCAACTCGGTGTCAGTATGGAGGCACTCTACACTGAGTACAAAAAAATAAAACGAGAAGTACAACAGAAACAGAGAACTGGAGAGAGAGAAAAAAAGAGGGTAAATGACTCGGAAGATACTGATCAAAATGAGGGTCCTGGGACAAAAAATAAAAAATACTCCCCTTCCCTTGCAGATACGATTGCTGGGTATATTTATCGGTATCAATTTTTGGACTTGTTTTCTACAAATTTTCTGTATACTGTAGGCGATTTGACGAATGAGACGGATACTGCACTCCTCTTTCGTACTCTCCTCTCGACACTCGAGAGTGATGATATCGAGATGCTCCGTATCATCGACCTCCACCTCGAATCAGATCATATAGATGCCAATCCTGAGCTCATCGAACGAGCGTTTCGGGATCTCTTGCGTTGATTGCATCAGGTTTTGTTTGCTATCGAAAAACAGAGACAACTCGCGGATATCGATCCAAATAGCTCCGAATATCTCCAAATCCACACAGCACTCTCTCAGAGAGAGAAAGAGCTCGGACTCAGGAGATAGATTTCTGTAAGACTAAGTTCTAAATACTACATTCTAAATTCTAAGCCCTACTTCCATGACCAAGCCAAAAAAGCCGGCTCACGATGACTCACAGATTGAGGAGATTGACCTCTCTACGATTGACCTCTCTACGATCAATCTCGGTGATCTCACAGCACTCGGGCCAACTCGAGCAGTTCCAGTAAAAAAAGAAAAGGAAGAAAGAGTAAAAGAATTTGCTCAAAAACGAGATACATCAGATGAAGATGATGATAATTTTGATGATCCTATTATTACCAGAGATTTCGATGATGATTTCGACGATACGGAAGACGATGACGAAGACGATGACGATGAAGATGATAGCGAAGATGGAGAGGGTAAGAAAAAGAATACTTATAAGGCTCCTAAAGATTTCCTCACGGATAAAAGACGACAAAAAACACTCAAAAAGTTCATCGATGTGACTGTACCTCAGGAGTTCCTCGATGGACTCACACCTGATCTACAGCTCCTCATCAAAAAATGAAAAGCCGAATGAAAACTCGTCTATGATGAGGTCATATCCGCACTCCCACCGGGAGATGATATCGAGGTAATGGATGAGGTATTCTCGCGTCTGGCGAAGCTACATATCGAGCTCGTAG
>JAYWCE010000088.1:0-3898 GCA_043780775.1 Candidatus Altimarinota bacterium
TATGTGATTGTTCGTTCGAAAGGCAACGGCATGATTCATCCCCAGCCTTAAAAGGCGTGGGGTTTTCTCAAAGTTGTTATAAATACGTCTATGTGAACAAGTATAAATAATGATAGTGGCGTAAATGTTAATCGTCGGGGCTTTTTCCGTACGGTTGGATTAACATGAGTAGTTCTGTTAGGGACTTCTGCACTTGCTGAGGGTATATTATCAAAACCTGATGCTATGTCGGTTCAAGAAAAACCCAACGTTGCTCCGAACTTATCTGAAATAAAAAATATTACATTATTTATTTTGCTTATGCAGAGATCTGGCTATATAGAAGGATTGAATTTTTCTGACGTTAAGGATAATGCAATGAAACTATGACAGAAAATCCATATATCTGATGTTATTGCTCCCTTAGGCGGCTGAGCATTTTTGTGAGCTGCAGTTGCGGGTACAACAACTAATAAAATAAAATTACTACCTGTCTTAAAGGCTATTGGTATCGGTAGTGCTGTTGGAGCACTTTGAGCGGCTGGGTCTATTGGTTACAACAAGCTTCGTGAAAAAACAGATATGGAAATTTATCAGCTTGGTATGGATACGAAATATATTTCTAGTCGTTTCTCTGTAGGGCAAAAAATATTTTCTAAGAAAGAGCTCGACCTTGAGTTAGTGCGTTTAAAATGAATATAAGATGTAAAAAACAGGGTAAATAGAAAAAATAGTGTGCTGTTTGCTCGCTATTTTTTGCTCTGTAGAGCCAAAATGACATGATAAAAGTTCACTATTTATTCGCTTGTTTCAAAACCTTGTTCTTTGAGCATTTCGACAAGAGTTTTTCGCTTGAGGTGTCCAGAAATAAAATGTGTATGTAGATGTTCTATGCTCCTTTCGCCGAATGATTCACGAGTAAAAGAAAAATAGGATTCTTCATTGTAGAATTTTTTTATAAAATCATACGATTCATTGAGTTCACCATATTCTGAATTTGTGATCTCATGTGAAAAACGAGCATGACGAATAGGTATGAGCATAAGATGCTTAGCTCAATGGGTATAGGGATATTTATTCTGAGATCGATACAAAAAGGACAATCCTCCTTTCAAAACATATTTTTATCACCGAGTTTTCCTTTGAGATCAGCTCGTGTTCAGAATTGTATATCGATATTTTTCATCAAATGAAAGCTATGTATTGAATACGATATTTTCAGCCTTATCTATGAAGAGTATTCCATCGAGATGATCGATCTCATGTTGGACGATGCGAGCAGCGAGAGACTCCAGACGCAGAGCGTATTTGCGACCCTCAGGATCGACGAATGACACTTTGACCCAATTCCACCTCTCAACATCTCCTGTTTCTCCTGGAACTGAGAGGCATCATTCTTCTCATTTTACCTTGTTCTCTGCATGTTCGATGATTTCAGGGTTGACCATGGCGATCACGCGATACGTCTCATCATCATAGGTCTTCATGAGGGATATGACGATGAGACGCTTGTTCACTCCGACCTGTGGTGCTGCGAGTCCGACGCCTCCATTGTCTGGATTTTTGATATGTTTTACCATGCTCTCCGCTAGAGCTCGGTACTGTTTCATCTCGGCGGGTTTAATAAGCTCAGAGACACTACGGAGGATCTCATTATCTTCCCCGGTTTCTATGGTGAGTTTTGGCATATTATATTTGAGGTTAGAGCCTAGAAAAGTGAAAAAGTGCAAATGTAAAGTAGAAATATGAGGGCATTGCAATTTTTATTTGAATAATAGCCATTTTCTCATAAAATTCAAGGGTCTTTTTCTATTCTCCACGCTATGCTCACATACCTCCGCCGTATTATTGCTCTCGACTCGTCGTTTCGTATCACCTATCACTATATCTGTGGTGTGATCGCATTCTGGTTCTCTGGTAATCCTGCTCGAGATATGATCGTGATCGGAGTGACAGGAACCAAAGGCAAGACTACAACGACCAATCTGATTGCTCGAGGCCTTCAGAAGGCAGGCAAGAAGGTCGCGATGTTCTCGACAGTGAATATGATGATCGATGGTGAGATCGAGGAGAATAATACCAAGATGACTTCCCCATCACCATTTTATATGTGGGATTTTCTCCGTAGAGCTCGTCAGGCTGGTTGTGAATATGCGATCATAGAGACTTCATCACACGCTCTCTACTATCACCGAGTCCACGGTCTCCGCTATGACGCTGCCGTACTAACGAATATTGCCCAGGATCACCTCGATCTTCACAAGACGATGGATAACTATGTAGAGACCAAGATGCAGCTTTTTCGCAACCTATATAAGAATGGTATCAAAAAGGGAACCCGCAAGGTCGGAGTCGTCAATATCGATAGCCCGTACTCTGACAGATTCCTCTCGCGGGATATCGTCGTGGACAATCTCTATACCATTGGATTCTCTCCATCGGCTCAGATCCGAGCCGAGAATATATCCAATACGGAGATGACTACTGAGTTCGATGTCCGTATCCCATCGAGTGTATTTCACTTGAGTTCTCGGCTCCCTGGAAACTTCAATATATCGAATATCCTCTGTGCCGTCGCGATCCTCATGTCACAAAAGATAGATATAGCGACAATCCAATCTCTGATAGCAGAGTTCGCCTGTGTTCCAGGTCGCCTAGAGGAGATCTCCAATACTCGATGAGCCAAGATCTATGTCGACTATGCTCATACGGAGGACTCACTTCGCAGTGTGCTCGAGACTCTCCGTCAGATAGTGACTACCAAACGGATCATCACTGTATTTGGTGCAACAGGGGATAGAGACAAGAGCAAGAGGCCAAAAATGGGCAAAGTCGTCGACGATCTCTCAGATCTAGTGATACTCACTGATGATGATACTTATACGGAGGATTCACTGCGAATTATCCGTGATGTGAGCGAAGGGATCACTCGTCGTGAGGGTGATGGATTCTGGATCATCCCATCCCGAGAAGATGCTATCCGTACGGCTCTGATTATGCTTCATCCTGGTGATGTCCTCGTTGTAGCAGGGAAGTGAGCTGAAACAGTACAAGTGACTCAAAAATGAAGTATCAAATGGAACGATCGCAAGACTATCGAACGTATCCTCATGGAGATAGAGGCTCAGGTGATGGTGTAGGGATAGTTCTACTGAGATACTAACCGATTCATAGATACCCTATTATTCGCCATCATCCATTATTATCAGAATAGGGTATTCTTATTTTTTCTAGGGCAATAATCCTACAATTACTGGTATCTCGTAGTGCTTTGATTATTGCACCTTCAAGTTCTCACTCCATTCGATCTAGGGTAGGGATTTTTCGTTTCAGTATTCCTCCAACAAGATCATTATTGATTGCGACGAGTTCCTCACTTGTATATCCAGATAAAATATGAGACCAATGAGACCATGTTTGCTTCTTCAGATGATCTATGGTTCATCAAGATGAAAACCGAGATGGTGTAGGTTGTGCTATTGCTATATTCATATTCTTGGATCTTGAGAGATAAAAAACTCCCCCAGTTCACACTGGAGGAGAGGTATATATATTCTGTTCATCAGACTACATAGAGCTACCCTTCAGTGTGAGTTGAAAGAAGTAGAAATAACAGAATGTAGAGATATGAATTGCTTGCATGGCTTGAAATATGTATTCGGATACTATGGTTTCTGCTCTTTTTGTCAAAAGATTTTATATTTTTTGAGACTTGGTACGAATTTTTGGTGTGGATAGTATTGGTTCCTTGGTTGCGAGTTTCTTGTTGTGGTAGCTCATATATATCACTCGTACTACCGCTGCGACTGGAACAGCGAGTATGATACCGAGTATTCCTCAGAGTGTCGCACCAGCGATCATCACGACGAATACGAGAAATGGGGAGAGATCGAGTGAACGACTCATCACATAGGGGACG
>JAYWCE010000089.1:0-3850 GCA_043780775.1 Candidatus Altimarinota bacterium
CATGAGTAGTGACTGAGTCAGAAGCACTGAAAATCACGCAAATATCTCATCAGAAAACTCTCAATATTATAGAACAATCAGAATCATATATCGCATATATGACACTCTTGCATCTGCAGCGAGCATCGCCAAGCAATGTAAACTTGATACAAGAGGTGAGTCAATTATATGATAAGGTATTTTATCTTGCATCAGATGTCTCAAGATGAGATGATGGTATCATGGCTGTGACTGTTCCACTTGGTTCTATGGTGAGACTCAATGACAATGTGCCAGTTGAGGGACTTGCAACAGTATCTGAACTACGCCAGAGCAACAAAGCAGGTATCCTTTTTTCCGGTGTTGGAGCTATTAGTATCCAGACCGCAGAGTGACTCAGGATTCCTCTACTCAAAAGGGATAACTGAGCCCCATCAGATGCAGGGAAATATACTCTCCCTGCTGGTCGGGCAGACAAATCCCCAGGACTCACAGCATATGAGGAGTTATTGGAAGAGATCGTGATATTCGGACAAAAAGATGGGAAAATGCACCTCATTGTACCATATATGGCAGATGGTGGTATCTCAGAAGTGAAAGCAAAAACTCTCGTAAATATAGCAAGAGCAAAATACCTCGGTAAGCTCATAGAGACATGAATATCTCAAGGCAATGCAATATCAGAGATGCTATCTGCAGAGCCCATGATTGTTTCTTTGGATCTATGAATATGATGAGAATCTATCAAGACTGTATTCGAGTGAACAAGTTGGCAAAAACCTCATGAAGTTATCGAAACTGGAATTTTCCCGATTCATGACACATCAAATAATACTTATGAA
The DNA here is from genome assembly GCA_043780775.1 of Candidatus Altimarinota bacterium. Classification (GTDB taxonomy): domain Bacteria; phylum Patescibacteriota; class Gracilibacteria; order BD1-5; family UBA2023; genus JABFSX01. Next base: position 822 of record JAYWCE010000089.1, read on the forward strand.
ATGGTACGATCATTCTCAATTAACCTTGGTGGATTTACAGATCTACATGTTTGAGATGGGGATGGATTTGGTCGAGATACTGCATTTTTTACTTTGGATCAGATCCAAAAAATGGATCTTGATAAAGAAGTGGTAGCTTCCCTCAAATGAGCTATAGAAAAAGGAATATTTGATCAAAAATAAAAAATACCTCCAAATAATTGGAGGTATTCTTCTGATTATCTCTCGTCTTTCGCGAATATGAGTCCTTCGAGGGAGAACTTTTTCCCTCCGACCCACACGCCTGGTACCTTGAAGTCCTCCTCTCCTTCGAAAAATCATCGTGTCTCTCTCGTAAGTCCGTCAGCAATGAGTAGTTTCAGCTTTCGCATCACACCCATACGTTCCATCACATCGTATACACGGTTCACTCCATCAGTATAGCGAGTGTCGGTCATACGAGCGATCTCCTCGATACGGACTCCGGTGATCTCATAGTCACCATCTTCTCGCTTGCGGATAGTACAACGCTTCGGATCATTCTGTCTCTTGAGATCATAGAACCGAGGGATATCTTCACCACGCAGAGTCGTCGGGACGGCATCAGGATCCTGGATGATCCCATCTTCATCCTCGACGAGGATGAGTTCCTCTTCTCTCGTATCTGGGATACGCTGGATGAGGAGATCCTTGAGTTCATCGATACGGATATAGGCACCCGCTGATATCGTGAGATCAACTTTTTTACCAGTTGATTTCTCGAATATGCGTACCATCTCTTCTAGTTGCTCTGGATCGACGAGTTCTGCCTTCGAGAATATAATGAGCTCATCCTTGTATGCCATCTCTGGATTCCAGTTCTCGAGCTCTCGGCGGATGACTCGGTAGTTCTCGATCATTGCCTCCTCTCATTGAGTCGCGTCGAGGAGATGGATGATGATACGACATCGGTCGATATGCTTGAGGAATTGGAATCCGAGTCATTTTCCCTCGCTCGCACCCTCGATGAGTCCTGGGACATCCTCGATCACAAGAGAGCGATCTCTCCACTCCATTACTCCGAGATTCGGGATGAGGGTCGTGAACGCGTATGCGGCGATCTTTGGTTTTACATTGGTGATCGACTGGATGACGGTGGATTTACCAGCATTTGGCAGACCGACGAGTCCGACGTCCGCTACCAGCTTCAGCTCCATTTTGACCTCTCGGATATCTCCAGCGTCTCCTAGCTCCGCAAAATTCGGGGCCTGGCGAGTACTCGAAGGGAAGTGAGCATTACCAAATCCACCCTTACCACCCTCACAGATCTGGAATCTCTGCCCAGGAGTTGTGAGATCACAGATCAGTGTTCCAGTCTCCGCATCCGTCACCATCGTACCAACAGGCACCTCGAGTACGAGTACTGGTGCTGTGGCTCCGTGACACTCTTGGGTTCCTCCTTTTTCACCATCTTCTGCGGTGATGATTTTCTGATGGCGGAATTTGCCGAGAGTAGTCTCATGAGTTGTAGCTATGAGGACGATATGTCCGCCGTTACCGCCGTCACCACCAAAAGGCCCTCCCTTTGGGATATATTTCTCACGACGCCAAGAGATGATACCATCACCTCATTTACCTGCCTTGAGAGTCATTTTTACTTCATCGATGAACATATTTGAGAATTTAGAGCTGAGCACCCTGAATGGGTATATATAAATTTAGATCTTAGAATTTCAGCAAACCAAAACTCTATGGCCCACAGACTATACAAAAAAACAACAAAAAAGCAAAATTAAGAAGAGAAAAACTTGCAAATTCAAAATTTTCTATATAATCCACCCATTCGATCTCTGAGTTCTACTCTAGGATCCAAGTTCTAAAATCTTAAAGATCTCTAATTATGGCAAAAGGTAAATGTACATACCAAGTTGGTAAAGCTGCAGAAGGTGGACGGACTGACTACGTCTATGCTGTGAATAAAAAAAATCTCCCAGCAGGTGAGAAGCTCAAACTCCGCAAATATGATAAGCAACTTCGCAAGCACGTACTCTACACATTCAAGGATGTGAAATAGTTTTTCGTAGTTAAAATCTATATAAAAAATCTATCCCGAGTATTCAGGATAGATTTTTTATTGTTTTTATCTAGATTGTGGTGCTGTGCAACTCAAATGCTGGAATCGACGAGAGAAAATTCTCCACCTCGCTCTTTTTAGCTCATTGGAGATCGTCATAATACTCCTGGAGCGTGATGAGACGAGCATCGAGGAAAGCTCGCTCTGAATGCGAGAGGATAACTCTTGTGATCTCTTCATACTTCATATTGTATTGTAGGAGCTTGCTCACGAGTTTTTTGCTCACTTCGAGATCGTTTGCCTGACCAAAGTGTGAAGTGAGTTTCTGAGACTTTTTTACAGATGTTTTCGTTGTTTTGATTGTCATAGATATATCCTACCAGAGTTCATTTTTTTTGGCAAATTCTTTTCCTTGCCAACGATATATTTTTACTCCAAAAAATTGTTACCTTAAAATCATCTCGCTTCGGTGGTATGAAAACACTATTTTCTCATATTTCTCGACATTCCTCGAGTTTTTATTTGATTTCTTTTCCTTTTTCTCTATACTCCCATTGCATTTTTTATATGCATTTTATTTTCCTTCTTTTTACTGGTCATAAAAAGATACTAACCCACAGGAATTATGAGACAATACGAACTCATGATGATACTCGATTCTGGACTCTCGGACGCTGATCGTGACACACTCATATCAGAGATCGAGACAGAGATAGAGGCTACTGGTGCTACTACTACCAGTGCAGATCATCCAGGCGAGCGACAACTCGCATACCGCATACACGGTTCGACGACAGGATACTATCTCCTCTATACACTCGATCGCGAGGGTGGAGACTGGATTCATATCACGAATACATTCAACATCAAAACTAGCATCTGGCGATTTATGTTTTCTCGAATAGATGAATAATAATTCAAGAACTTAGAATTTGAACTTAGAATTTAGAAAGAATGATATCATTCAAAAATTCTCTAAGCTCTAAGATCTCAGTGC
>JAYWCE010000090.1:0-3811 GCA_043780775.1 Candidatus Altimarinota bacterium
GAAGTTATTAATAGGTTTAATTGGTAGTTATTGGGCATTGAATCTCTCGGATTTAGTACAATAATGAATATACATCGACTTAGTTTAAACTAAAGAGAGATAAGAAATCATCCTTATTAGACCATTTCAGTGGTTCAATGTTATAATTCTTAAGAGCAGTAATGCTTTCTATTGTTCCAGGTGTTTCATAGTCATTATATATCACAAATTTATTTACAGAATCACGATTTGCATCAATGTCCATAAATGAAGCTATTGTATTCATAGCTTGATCTTTTCTAAGGTGTCATATAGTTTTAATTAGTCTTTCAGGATAACTTCTAGATTTCGGAATAATGAAATCAACGGAGTGGCTATATCAAGATTTTCCCATTATTCTTGAATCAGTTATATAAATAATTCATGATGCACTAAAGTACCTTTCTACATCTTCTTTGAAGTAAGATGCAACATTTTCTCTTGATAGCACGAACATATCGTTAATTGCAAGCATTGCTTGTATTAATGAATGTTTTTTCTCTCATATATTATTATGATTTACTTCGACAAATAGCTCTCATGAGTCCATGCGAACACCAAATCAATTTAATATCGTTTTTACTGTTTGTAGTCTTTTTTCGGAAGACTCATAATTAAAACCAGACATTTCAAGATCACTAATTATATATCCTCAATCGGTGAGTATAATTTTATTATCAACTCAATTTTTCACATAGATTTCAATACAATCGTTGTGTCTATCTAAAAATGGGGTAGTGATAACGCTAATACTATCATTTTCTTTAACTGAACGAAGTTTAGTATTATTTCTAATCCATTGTATATATTCATCAAGAATGTTTAATTGTGTGGCTGACATTTTTTAAAATAAACTTCTTTTAATGGTAGGTATATTCTTGATATTAACATAATGCAATATCTTTTCTAGAATATCTTCAATTGGTTCCTTTCAACTTAACTCTAGGCTGGATATCGGAAATGCCCATTTATCATCATATCATTCCTTATAGAAATGGATATGTGGTCATTCAAATAATTTTCAGTCGGTGCCTTCGGGGTTTCTATGAGTTCACCAGTGATCATATCGAACAAGTACAGTAGATTGTCTGTATCTATTCTGGAGTGTGATTTTTTTAATTTCAATATTAAATCTATTATAGTCTATCAAGAAAATATCTTTAGTAGATAAAGATTTTACTTCTCGTGTCCATCTTCTTCAGGCAGAGAAATCTAGCTCACTTAAATCGATAAGTTCCTTACTTAGTCCTAATAAATATTTAAATTCCTCGTCCGTTAGGTTACTCATAGCAGTAAATATTTTTAATCTCACGTTAGTATAACATTTATTATTAAAATACAACAATAATAAAAATATTGTATAGGACTCTTTGTTTTATTTTTTCCACATTCCATTTCTCTCGTTTCATTTTATCGATATACTGTATCTCCCAGAGATAGCCCTATACCACCAATATATGAATATCCGATCAAAAAAAACACATCCACATGAGTCGATGCTGATCATCGATGGAGAGCAGGCGAGACAAGAGATACTCATGTCTATCCATGAGGCTCAGCATACGATACGCATACGGATGTATATGTGGCGAGATGATAGTGCGGGGAATATGATCCTGACAGCACTGATACAGAAAATCCGAACATACCCCAATATTGAGGTATTCATCGAGAAAGATGCATTTGGCTCTCTGGTGTACAATCTCCAGAAATGGATCAGTCTGGGCCGAGTATGAGGAGATATATTCTCGGGTGCGATCGGTCGAGAGCTCCTGCGTCATACTGGCAATATCCACCTCTCCTATATCGGCTCATGGTCACCACTCAGACTCATATACCGCCGAGAAAACGATCACTCGAAGGTATTCCTCTTCGATGAGTTCACCCCTCAGAGTCGAGCTCTGATCGGAGGGATGAATATCGCAGATCAGTATCTCGACTCACACTCTCCGAGTATAGCCTCTCTAGGAGGTTGGCATGACTATATGGTGCGTATCACGGGAGATCTCGCAGATCAGATCGCTCGATGAAAATCGAAAAGAGCCAAAAAATCGATCAAAAGAAACATCGATATGAGTGTGGAGATATTCATGACGATCAAAAAACGGTTCGCCATGCGAAGGAGAATACTGCGGGAACTCTCTCGTGCGAAGAGATCTATCATCGTAGAACACGGATATCTCACTGACGCCACGATCATCAGGCGACTCCGTCAGCTCAGTCGTCGCGGTATCGCTGTACGAGTCATACTCCCTGACTATTCGGATGGAGTATGGCATGCCAATATGCATAGTATCTATCGACTCCTCAGACCATCACTGATCGCCCATCGCAATACAGAGAACATATCAGTATATCTCTATCCTGGGATGATCCATGCGAAGGTGACCCTCATCGATGCATCCGTTGCCATCATCGGTTCGGCGAACTTCACACGTGGGAGCTTCGACATACTCCATGAGACCAACGCGATATTCCGAGGCAAGAGTGAGGTAGTGAGATCTCTGGTGGTGCAACTGGATCAGGATATCACTCTGAGTCGAGAGATCACGCTCGATACGATACCCCCATATCTGAGATTTCTCGCTTGGTTCCAGTCTCTTTTTATCTAGATCCAATATTATATATATTTACTTGATTTCTATATTCATACCAATATAATATCTGGGTATTCAGTCTATTTTTGACCATATTATCCTATGCAAAAAATCACTCTCCCACTCGTCATGATCGCATCTCTCGCTACTCTCGTCTCTTGTGGGCAGAAGTCTGTCGACACCAGCGTCAATCTCTCTCCTACAGCAACTCCTGTTGTCACGGGTGTAGTAGTGACTCCAGCAGCTCAGACTGGAACTATGGGTACGAGTACTACGAGTACTACGAGTACAAGTACGACTACAGTTCAGCCGACAACAACCAATCCTCCCGTAACTACATCTACAGTATCAGTCACTCCAACAGCTACCACCCCAGTCACTCAGACTCCTAGGACTCCAGAGACATTCACTCGACGAGAGACTGTCAGCTATAGCAATCCATCAGGTACAGATACTGTAGAATTCAATGTCACAGTCACTGATGGTATCATCACAAGTGCGAGTGCTACACCAAAGGCAGATAATGAAATCTCTCTAAAAAGACAGACAGCGTTTGCTGCTGAGGTCAGCTCAAAAGTGGTAGGTAAAAAAGCATCAGATCTCAATATCGATGCAATTGGTGGATCATCACTCACGACCGCTGCATTCGAGAAATTCGTTCACTCATTTTAGTACATGCAGATACTCGAGTTCGATATCATCGGCACACACCTCCAAATCCAGATAGATACTTCCTCATCCGCTACTATGGATGAGGATTTTTCTCATATTCGCTCATATCTCACAGATTTCGAGTTGAGGTATTCTCGGTTCATCGAGGGTAACTGGCTCCATAAACTCAATATCAATAGGAGGTGACTCGTTGACCCAGATGGCAAAAAAATACTCGAATTCATGCTCAATGTATCAGAGAAATCGGGTGGTTATTTTGATCCTACGGTGGGGAAGAGGCTGTCTGAACTCTGATACTGAAATCAGAAAATAATGGTAGAGAAGACAATACAAGAGGAGTGATACTGAGACTATAGAGATATCGAGATCGTCTGAGATGAGATCATTCTCCACTGAGGTATATTCCTCGAGTTTGGTTGAATAGGCAAGGGATACCTCATCGATGAGATATGCCATACACTGCGTGGGTATCCTCGTTTTCTCGTCAATTTCGGTGGAGACATATATGGACGAGGTGCCTGGAC
>JAYWCE010000091.1:0-3796 GCA_043780775.1 Candidatus Altimarinota bacterium
CCTTCTGGAACTTGGCTGCTGTCCGCATCGAATCGACTATAACTTGTTTGAGTCGAGATGATATCCCCATATAGTCGCCACCACGATTGCCACCCTCGAGCTGGAACGGAGGACGAGAGAAGAGATCGATCAATATAGCATCATTGATTCCAAAGCTCCCAAAGAGGTCATATATATTGCCACTCTGGACCTTCGCCACCTGGATGAGAATATCCTCAGGGAGGATCTCACGATAGCCAAATTGCTTGGCCCGTTGTTCAGCGGCGAGCATGATATTGCGATATTCTTCGGTAAACTGGTTGAGCATAAGAAAGAAGGGTAAATTTCGTGTGAAGATTATAGGGAAAATAGAGAAAAATCAACCCTATTTATAGGTAATCTATTGGCTTATTGTAGCAGTATTCTCGATAAATAGAAACAATTTTTCCTTGCGAAATATGCGAAATAATGAGGGAGTATAATTTACTTTTGAGCTGAGATGACTACACTAAGTACTAAGTTCTAAATTCTAAGTACTAAAAGTTCTCATCTCTATGCCAAAAATACTCCTCATCGAAGACGATACTGGGATCATCACGCCACTCTCGCTCTATATTGAACAGTCTGGATATAGTGTTGTCGTGTGTCAAAACGGGAACGACGCACTCGATCTCTTCAACGCTGAAAAGCCAGTACTCGTGATGCTCGATATCAATCTGCCAGGAAAAAATGGAATCGAAATCTGTGAAGCCATCAGGTCTGTATCAGAAACACCGATCATCATACTATCTGCTCGCGAGAGTGAGGATGACAAGGTGATGCTCTTGGGGCTCGGAGCTGATGACTATGTTTCGAAGCCGTTCTCTCCTCGTGAACTCATGGCTCGTATTGCAACTATCATCAAGCGGATCGAGAGTCGAAAAAAGATAAAAACAAACAAAATACTCACAATCGGGAATATCTCTATAGATGCCAAGAACTTTTCTGTGGAAGTGGCGGGAGCCGAGGTCAAGCTCACGAAGACTGAATTCGCCATACTCGAGTACTTCGCGAAGAATACCGATAGCGTCATCAAACGAGAATCACTGATGAAGGATATCATTGGATATGACAACTACGTCTATGATCGAACGATCGATACTCATGTGAAAAATCTCAGAAAAAAGATCGGGGAAAGTGTCGAAATAGAGACAATTCGTGGTATCGGATATCGCATTCATATCGTTTAATAAACAATTATAGTTATATAACTATACGATTTTAGAGGATTTACCACTTCGAGTTGCGAATCCTCTTTGTTTCTATAGAATCATGGTATCAAAAAGTAAAAAATGAATGAATACTCTACTGAAATATATTTTCAGCTTTCACTATTTTTTAGTTTTTTACCCTCAAGGAGTATATATAATTTTTTAGTTTTTAGTTTTTAGCTATCCGCCATGCTCTCTCTCCACTGACCTCAAGACCTCTCTGGTAGCGTCAATATCTCTGGATCCAAAAATGCAGCCCTTCCCCTCATTGCCTGTGGACTCTTTTTTGAACAATTCACTCTCCATAATGTTCCTCGTATCGGTGATGTACTCACATTCCTCGATATCATCGCGTCACTCGGAGTTGATGTCAACTTCATCGGTAATACACTAAAACTCGATACAACAAAGATGAGTATGGAAAACCTCAATACTGAACTCGTGAAAAAAATCCGAGTTGGAATATTTCTCTTCCCTGCTCTTCTCAAGCGATTTCGTACCCTCGAGATCCCCTATCCTGGTGGCTGCAATATCGGCAAGCGACCGATCGATGAGCATATTCGCGGATTCGAGGCATTCGGGTATGTGAACGAGTGAACTGGTGAGATGTTGCATTTTTCGGGCAATTATAGTACTATTGATGTCCGTATATCGGCATGATTCGCTGTAACAGCTACTGAAAATATCATTATGATCGCAGCATTCCGATCTGGTCGCACGACTATAGAGCTCGGAGCGATCGAGCCACATGTGATGAATCTGATCGAGTTCCTCAGGTCTCTCGGTATCACTATCACCGTCTCACATGATCACATGATCATCATCGATGGGATCAAATATGCACCCAAACAAGCCGAGGCAACGGTGATCCACGACTATATCGAGAGTGGAACATTCGTCATACTCGGAGCTCTCACGGCTATGCCGAGCATAGAGATCAAGCATGCTCGTATCAATGACCTCAGATTTTTTCTCGCGAAGTGTCGAGAAACAGGTGTCAGGTATGACCTCCATGAGGAGACTGATAGTATCACTGTCTATAACTCTCGTAGTAGTCTCAAGTGTGTGAATTTCCAGACCAATATCTACCCAGGATTCCCGACTGATCTTCAATCCCCTTTTTCACTCCTCCTCACACAGGCTGAGTGAGTATCGAGAGTTCATGAGGTACTCTTCGAGGGTCGCCTCAACTGGCTCGTCGAGATCGAGAAGATGAAGGGACATATTGCCATCATGAATCCGCATGAGGCTCTCATATTCGGAAAAACACATCTGAAGGGATCTACTGTCTCATCATGGGATCTCAGGGCGGGAGTAACGATGATCCTCGCTGGGATGATCGCCCGAGGCCAGACCACGATCACCAATGTAGAATATATCGAACGAGGCTACGAGGATATCCTCGGGAAAATCAAGAAACTTGGTGGCAAAATCGAAACAGTATAGAGTTTTCTTTGTCATTTCGAGTGTAGTTCACCTGTCTCCGTGATGCACGACGAGAAATCCTACTCCAAAATACGATCAAATTCCAACTATGTGATATTGAGACTACATCCCTTCTGGTGCTCAACACAGCAAAAAACCCCTGACCAAGTGACAGATCAAAAAGCTCCAACAAGCCTACGCCACTGCTGGAGCTATATCTGAATCCGTAAAAACTCTCGAAGAACAGGAACAAGAGAAAATACAAAAAGAAATAGAAGAGGGATTGAAATTACTTTCTTAGTTTTCTCCATACTCAGCTCTCTATCCATCTCATACTCAGTACCGCTACAATGAGAGATATAGTTATAGTAGTGATACTGAATATACTCCACTCAGTGAACGAGACTGAAACATGATGAAATAGCGTCGTGAGGAGTATACTGATCACGAGTCCATGCCAGAGATAGAGACTATATGAGATATTCCCAAGCCAAATGAAGAGACGATTGTCTATGGAGATGGCGAGATATCTCGAATATATGAGAGAAAATATAGCGATCGCCCAGAGTCCTGGGACAAGTGGAAACCGGTACGGACTCATTGGATATGAATATGTGAGATCTGGAACTCATCGGATAATCCAGAGATACGAGAATATAGAGATTATCGAAACAACGAAAGTAATATCCCAAATAAGACTCTTGGGTAGATCCTGATATCGAGTAACCAGTCAAGCGATGATGATCCCCATAATGGAGTAGAGAGCAAATATGAAAGGGCTATAATAAGGAAACCAGACACTCATGATCCCCTCTCATGGTGTCCATGGGAGCGATATCCATATCCAGTGAAGTGCCAGGAATCATACAATATATGCAATTATAGTTATATAACTGTATTTTTTATCTATTCGAGTCAATCACATCATCATGGCGACTGTAGCAAGATATCCTATCATATCATACCCAATGAACCAGAGTGGTCCATTCACGGAACTCGGAAAAAAGGTAATCGAAGAAGTCCAATTCAAAAATGTGAATCCAGAAAAAAGTGAAAGCAAACTACTAGAAGTATACCCTGCAAGATATGTGTTCCAGACAAATGAAACAATCAGAACGACATAGTATGCAGGTGCGATCCGC
>JAYWCE010000092.1:0-3769 GCA_043780775.1 Candidatus Altimarinota bacterium
AATTCCCGCGAACAAAAAAAACTTCCATTTTTTGGATTTTTCGATATACTTCTCACAATTATTGTTTCTTTTTGCTATGGAAAACACTCATCTCCCCATCATAGAACACTTCTGGAACGGTCTCGGTATCACGATCACGACACTCACAGTCGATACAGTATGAGATGATATCAATATCCGAATCGAGACCCATGATAGTGCCCTACTCATCGGTATGCATGGCAAAAATATAGAAGCATTCCAGCACCTTCTGGGTCGTATGATAGAGCGTCAGACTGACAAATTCATCCATGTACACCTCGAGGTGAACGACTATATGAAGAAAAAAGATGAGAAACTATGGCGGTTCCTGGACTCCAAGATAGCACTCGTGATGAGTACAAGACAACCAATCCGTATGGCGAGCCTGACTCCCTATGAACGCAAAAAGGCACATAGCTATATCGCAGACAAAAATATACCTGGGTTCAACACCCAATCCGAAGGTGAAGGAACAGAACGAGTCCTCGTGCTCTCCTATACTGGAGATGTCATAGCAAGACCAGTCACCACTCATACAGTAGGGAACCCAGATCTTATCAATACAGAACCTCTCCTCTCTGATGAAGGAGTCGGAATATAATCGTCCATGAAAAAAATACTCACTTCCTCGCTCATACTGACTATCATTGCTCTTTCCTCTTGGGGGGCTTTGTCATTTGGAACTGGTCCATGATATGCCGAATACCTCACAGACTGGGAATATCGTCGTCTCCATCCTGAGTTCATTCCTTCGGCGACTGTGGTTCGGGCTTTCGATATGGGACATACGACTTCCTATGCGAGCTTCATATGGCTCGAGCTCATACAGTATATCGGGGACAATGTTTGGAACAATCGATTTCTCGACTTTTCACACACGATCCTCTCACAGATAACGACTCTCCATCCCTACTTCACGAGACCGTATGAGATAGACCTTATCTTCGCACCACTCTCAGCCGGAGAGAATGAAACACCAGAACAACGCAGCAAAAATAAAATAGCTATCAATAATGCTCTCGAGCTCGGACAAAAGTGACTCACAACTCTCTGCGACAATACAAAAATAGAGCAAATAAAAGAGCAAGAAATCTCTGAAAATCTCTGGAATAATGCAACACTGAAGAATCCATGTGCCAGTGGGATGCTCCCCTACTACCTCGCCTTCACAACATATCAAATGGGTGAAAATAAAGCAAAAGCAGCAGAGTACTATAAGATCGCCAGCATGAACGATGATGCTCCAAAGGCGAGCCGAGTCCTCTCGATACTCGCTCTCTCCGCTGAGTGAGATTATATGGCGAGTGCGATGAATTTTGCACTGATTGGTTCGACAGGATATGATACTGAGTCATATACTTGTCAGACTCTTGCGAACAGTCTCATAAGTGATATCATCGCAAAGAGAAAAGTCGATATATCTTGGATCACTGAACTCGAACAAAGAGAGAAAAACCTCAAAGATACCCGAGATGACAAGAACCCAATATCCAACTCGAGCGATAACTGCTACGATATGACAACTCGCAGTATCAAATCAATCTATCTCAGCTATGTTGCACACATCGCAGAAGGTACCACTGCCAAAAATGGCGACGAACTCATACGACTCGGCAAGCTCAAAACTATTCCTACTCTCTCTGCTCATAAAGAGTACTCCGTGAGACTCAAAAACGGAATCTGGGAGTATCAGGCGAGGTAGGAGCTAGAATTTAGGAGCTTCCGAAATTGCTTCTTCAATTATGTACTTTTTCTACGAACAAAAGATTATACGAGTGAACTCAGCGGGGTTTGGGGGAAGGAACTGTTTGAGTTAGATGAAAACAGTAAAAAGACGAGCGGAGCGTTCCGAGTTTTTCTTCCCCCAATAGTTTGGGTACTTTTTCTACAAAAAGTACAGAAGAAATGGTGTCAGAATACTTTATCGATAAATTACCAAAAAAATCACATGCTCAAATTCGACCCTATCACACTCACCGACTGGCAAGCTCGCAATATCAAAACGATCTCTATCGAGTTCATCGCATCTGGTTGTGAATGAATAAGTATAGCTATCCACGAGAATATAATACTCGCATCGCATATTCCTACTCCCAATGGGAGTTTCGATATTGTCGTGTATATAGCGGAGTGAACTGGATCTACTCTCGTTGATGCCTATATCACACACACGGGCAAGAAGTGGATCATGAAAAGCGACTCGGTGCTCACGAGATGCTGATGTGGGAAGAGCTTTGGGATGGCGACATGAGATAACAAAGTCGACAAAATCCGACTCCTCAAATCCAAACTCGCGAAGAGCAAATGAGTGAGTCATTAGGGGGGGAAACGCCATATGGCGTTTTTTTCTACAGATTTTTCTCAATACTAAGTTCTAAATTCTAAAATTTACTTCTTGTTACAAATAGTTTTGTACCCATCAGCAAGAGCGGTATTCTTTGCATAGGTAGCTATAACATACCCCTCACAGGCGACAGCACTCGTGAGCTGTCCGATAGATCTGATCTTCTCGATCTCAGCAAGAGCCTCACTATATTTCGCTATGATGAAGTAAGTGCGATAGCGGATACGCAGAACATCGAGAGTGGGTGAGTTCGCAGCGAGCCATGAGCTCGATAGAGAGATCACCGAGAGGAATCTCTTGGTACCATAGGCAGTATCGATATCAGCATAGGTCACAGTCGTAGTTCCAGGAGGAGCGACTACACTCGTTCCCCCCGCTGTAGTAGGAACAGTAGCTATTATTACACGAGGATCCGCTACCCAGGTTCGCTTCACTCCTGGGAATATATTCTTCCCAGTTTTTGTCACATAGTATCCTGTGGTAATATTATACTCGAAGAATCCGATCAATTTGCGAGCATAGGTCGTTTTGTCGAACTGGTAGAGGATCTTGGCATCATAGGTACCAGTTGCAGAGACTGATCATGTGTAGACAATATCGACGAATACATGATCGAGAGCTCCACTATTCACGAGCTCATATCCTCCGATATATGCACCTCGAGGCATACCATAGGCGTCCCGTACCTTGTCCCACTCAGAGATGATCCGCTTGATGAATCCTGCATATGAGGCTCCATAGTTTTTCTCTATATTTGCATATGAGATCTCCCCACTTGCTGTCACGGGAGTGACTATAGGAGTCGTAGGAGCCATTGGAGTGACTGGAGCCACTGATCCTGTCGTGACAACTATAGGAGTCGTAGGAGCCATTGGGGTGATACTACTTGTCCCAGTCTGGATCGCTCATGAGAAGAGTGCGAGTGGGATCTGGATTTTTGCCTTTCGCATCTCTTCACGCAGGATAGCATTCTCTGCCTCGAGATACTTGACTCGGGCACTATACTGATCGAGGAGTGCCTTGGTCTGAGCGATCGGATCGATATCTGCCGCCATCACATGCGTGAGTGATGAGACGAGGAGGAGAACCAAGAGGATGATTTTTCGCATAGGTATATGGAAAATGGATAAAACTTGCCAACACTATATAGACGAAAAGGGAAAAATCAATTTTTTCATCCCTGTGATCACACGATATTCACGAGAGGATATGAGATAAGCAAATATTGCTTTTTGATATTTTCTCCCTATACTCGACGGCGACTCTCGGGAGGAGGAGACAGGTATACGCGTTCTGAGCAATCAGAATGAGGAAAGTCTGGACATCTCTCCAAGGTGAGAAGAGCTAACGGCTCTGGCTCGGCAATATATACAAAATGTCGGGTACGGATAGTGCCACAGAGAC
>JAYWCE010000093.1:0-10344 GCA_043780775.1 Candidatus Altimarinota bacterium
GATAAAAAGGTATCTGTACCAACATCTTTTTGAGTGGCATATCCTAACAACACTTTTGAACTCATCAATCAGTCAAACTATCTCCAATTTGTACTCGGAAAAATCTAGCTCCACTCCAGCGTCACACTCCGATTCCGCACGATCTCGACTTCTAGATCTCTCAATATATATGAGAGATCTTTGTCCTTGAGGATGATCTTCTGCTGCCACTCGCCACCGTACCGCTCACGTATCTCGGTATCAAATGCCAAAAAGGTACTATTCTTTTTGAGGAGTCCGATTTTGTTAATCAGCTTTCGCATGATATCTTCGACTTTTTTTGCCTGTTCATCGTGGACTCGGATCGTCACGAACTCCGCAAATGGAGGGTATCGGAAATCGATCCGCTCACGAGAGAGATATGTGAGAAATGTTCGGGTATTGCCATCTATGATCTCCCGCAGAAGTGGATCATCGGGTGTAGAGGTCTGGATATAGAGCTGTAGTCACTGCTTCTTGTAGTAGGAGATCTCGTTGTAGATATCCTCCTCGATATGATATGATGGGATCGATAGATTGAGCTCAAAAGAGAGCCAGATAACCGCCCCGATATCTGGATGGACGATGCTCCCGCCAATCTGTGTCGTGATGATGATATCACTCGAGTTGATCTGATTGTAGAGATCTGCAGATTTTTCTCGTGTATCACTGTCGATGCGGAGTACCCGAGTATCTTTTGGTACGAGCTTCGCTAGATTTTCTTCGATTTGCTGGATACCGACACCTACTGGATTCACTTTGTTTCACTGACAGTGAGGACACACGATCGGAAACGGAGCCACCTGACTACACTGATGACAGATGAGACGCTTGACTGGAGTTGTATGATAGGCGAATGCGATATCACAGTGAGGACACTTCTCATAGTGACCACAGTCTGCACAGATCCAGGCTCTCGCATTGCCTCGGCGTGAGTAGAATATGAGAGATTTTTTCCCTTCGTTTTTGACCTGTTCGAGCACAGAGAGTATCTCCGCTGATAGAGCTGGAGCCTCAAGTCGAGCCGATTGGAGTGGGATGATCGTGAGTATGGAGGACAATCGAAGATGGAAGATTAAAATAGGAATAGGAACAGATCCTGAGCTTGGGAATGTTCATCCTTCGTAATTAGCTTGCTATGGAGAACAGGTGCTACGGAGAATGGAGCAGGACGACGAAAGCCTACCCCAACTCTTCTTCGATGAATCTGACAAATCACTTCACATTGTCATGATTGTGGTAGATCGATGCATATCGGACAAATGCTACCTCATCAAAATCTCGGAGCTTGCGGAGGATGTCCTTCCCAATACGTTTGGAGCTGATGGCCTGCTTGTTCTGTGCCCACTCGTTCTCGAGGGTATTTATAGCATCCTCGAGCTTATCAGGATCAAACGGTCTCTTCACGAGAGCCTTGAGCATAGAGTTCACGATCTTGGTACGGTCGTATGGCTCGAGCTCGCCCGATGACTTGGTCACCATGAACGATACGAACTCGAGTCGCTCGAATGTGGTAAAACGGGATTCACACTTTTCACACTCACGACGGCGGCGGATAGCCTTAGCATCATCAGTGGTACGAGAGTCGATAACACGAGTATCGAGATTGCGGCATTTTGGGCATTTCATGGGAGTGGTAGATTAGATGAATAGAAGATGAGAAATTATTACTGTACCGTGATTTTCTCGTATTTGCCAGTAGCATGGATATCTGGTTGGTACATATAGTAGGCAGTAATAGGAGGGAGGAGGTAGGTGCCGACATACTCTGGTCGGATATAGTAGGTATAGGTGTATGGCTGATCAGTTCGCCAGATATAGTCCTGAGTAGCGAAGATACGATCCGCTCTTGCCTCGACATGCGTCCATCAGTTCCAGTATCCATATTCACGACTCGCATCAGTGGTAGTCGAACTCTCTGTTTTGAATACTCATCGTATCGGTCTCCAGCCACCTGGGATATAGTCCTCGAGCGTGAGGTAGTACTTGCTACTATTGCTTGCTCTTGGTGTGACAGTGATACGGACTCGGTAGAGTACACCCTTGGCAAATATCCCATTACTCACTGGAGTCGCTGATATGAATTGTCCATTTGTATCGAGTCACTTGGATTCATCGACCCGCTCGAATACTCGTGATGCACTGAGCTCTGGATGTGATATGGGCTGTACCTGGAATATATCGATCGGCTCATCACGAAGACTGATATCATAGTATATTGTACCAGATCATCGGACACCAGCTATATCGAGAGTTTTACCGACGAGTGACCGTCGTGTATCGTAGCTATATCTATGGATTCATTTTTGTGGATTGACGGGTATCCGTAGATTGCCAGTCGCTATCTGGAATGATGAGAGGCTGTTTGTTTCATTCGATAGTTCTATGAGTGCCATGAAGAGTTGTATCTTCGTCTGTGTTGATATATAGTATGATTCCAGATCGGCTCACCTCAGCATATCGGTGATGATCGTTCCAGATTTCTCTCTCTCTCCTATCCGGAGGAGGAGACGAGCATAGATGGCTCGATCTGCCGTATCATCCCAGTACCAATATGATTCACTATTGCGAGAGCTCATACGAGCTTCGAGATTTCTTTTTGCAATGTCATCGAGTACTCCGAGAGATGCGAGTCCAACATGATAGAGGAGATATCCATGTCGAGAGAGTTTCTGTATGTTGATCGATGATTGTATTTCCTTTGATCTCGGATGCTTGCCTTGTGCGAGAGTCGCGAATACCTCAGCCCGTAGATCCATCTGGTCGTCAGGTATCGGAGTATTAGCTATGAACTCGAGTCATCGAGTGATGGTGTCCTCTGGTATACTTACCCCGAGCTTGCGGAACTCATAGAGTGAACGGATCACATACGGTGTAATATGATCATTGGGGCTATTATCATCTTCCCAGTATTTCCATCCACCACTGACATCCTGCATCTTGAGTATCTTCGCGACTCCATCTGTGAGATTCTGTTTCGCTGATTTTAGGTCTACTATGAGACCGAGGCTCGATGCGAGTTGTATTGCGACTGCATTGGGCAATGTACTCGAGATAGTTTGCTCGATACAACCGTATGGATAGGCTATCATCGATGCGATGACTCGCTCAGGATTTTGCAGTGGGCTATCTGAGATAGATATCGTCACACGAGAGTCTCCACTCGTATTCGTACCCATCTGAGGGAGAGTGATGGTTATACCAGTACTCGTAAAACCAGATACGCGACTCATATCAGCGACGATAGGAGGACGAGCAATATGGAGTATCTTGGTTATGCTATCGAGTATGATTCATTTCTCTCTTATTGTTATAGTATATGGAATATCGCCATTCCATACTTTTCATACTTCGATTTTGAAGTCGTTACCAGCGGCTTGACCTGGATTGAGGATGAGTGTTTCACCTTGTTTGAGTAGGGTACCACCAGTACCGATATCGAGAGATACCATCACGGGTGTGATACGAGGAGTACTGTTGAATACTGATGCTGTGATCGTCGTCGTATCTCCAGGATAGGCGAGTGTCGGTGCATGGACCTCGAGCGTATAGTCTCGTCTGACTCCTATAGTCTTCTCACTCACTGAGAATTGAGATGATTTGGTCTGGCCGATTGCTATGATACGATAGTCCGTGACATTGTCGGGGAGCTGGAACGATACCCGTGCCTTACCACCAGCATCTGTGAGGATCGATGCATTGTAGTAGGCAGTATTCTGGAATAGGGTGCGAGATGAGATCTGGACTCCATCTCATCCTTTGTCACCACTTCCACCATTGGATCATTTTCTAGACAAAAAACGATTGCGTTCGATACCTATAGCTGTGAGTGCGGTCTTCATCGTGAACGGATACTTTTGGAAAAACCGAGGGATAATATCGAGATCGATATTGCCGAGGAGTCGAATGAGGCTCTCATCGACTACCATCACCTCCACCTCTCCTGATTCTCATTTTCCAGCCTTGTTCGTGAGAGTGATATCTATACTGACGGTTTCACGATTTTTGTAGGTAATCTTGTTTGGGGTTATTTTTAGATTTCATTTTTTGCCTGAGAGATCCATGATGATCTCGCCATATCCTACTGCATACCCCCGATCGGTGAGGCCTCCTCGTGGGAATGCGATGGCTCCGATATATACATTGGGATAAAATGAGTCATCGATCGAATAGTTCCTCGTATAGGTCGAGCCAGAATACGCAACATACTCATGATCGATGACTCCACCTCGCTCTCTAGTGATATAGAGATGACCTCCACTCGAGAATGGTGTGGTGATGAGTACACGAGCTGTCTCACTATCATGGTATATCGTCCGTTCTGGTATGACACGGAGAGTGCTATCTCGGCTCTGGTAGTCCCCAGTGAGATATATGAGTGTCTCATGGATGGCCTCTTTGGGTGGATCAACGCTATTCTGCGTGATCGGGAGGATACGGAGATAGTACTCACCAGCAATGAGTCACTTGGTATCGAGTTCTAGTTTTGCAGATGTAATCGATCCATCGCGCATCACAGTATCCATACTATGTATTATCGGAGCTTGTTCGTCTCGTAGAGTTGATAGCTGCTCACTTGCATAGACGCGATGGATGAGCTCATATCGATATTTGTTCGAGAGGCTCGGGTCCCATTTTCCGTGTTTTGGACTGATCGTCGCCGCGATCTGAGTCCCAGGTGTTATCATCCGACTTGCCAGAGTTGCCTGGAGAGGATTGTTCATATCAGCCATCTTGTACTGTTGCCCGAGTCCGACTGCGAGGGTCGCTGGAGTCACGACTGTCTCACCAGTGAGAGGATCTACTATCGTCACCTCAGCTGTATATATGTAGTCATCGGAGAATGATGAGAATGCGATCTCAGTACGAAGTATGCCATATCCATCCTCATCGATTGATCCCGTTCCCTCGGTATAGAACTCGGGTGTCGGCTCGTAGTAGCATCACCAGAAGCAGTCTCCCCAGTAGCTCATATCGTAGCGGATACTCTTATATATTCGATAGGTGAATGGCACACTTCGAATCTGAGATCCATTATAATAGTGAGCTTTCACTACTCACTCGATTGTGAAGTTGGATTTGTATGCTTTTTTATACCACGGATTCGCCGTATCAGTATTCGCTACTTCTCGGATATTGTTGATGACTCCACTCGTGACCTCAGGACTAGAGAGTTGTACCTCAGCCGTGAATGTAGGATTCGAGAATATCTCCACCTGGAAGCTTGTATATGCGTTAGATATATAGTTATTCGGATCATTTACAGATTGAATTGATACATTATATGCTCCGAGAGAGGCATCTTTTGCTATATTGAGAGTGCTCGTTATAGAGCCATAGGCATTTGCCTTGACTCGTGTGCTTGAGACAGTTTTTCACTCTGGATCGGTGATCACGATATCAAATATTTCATTCTCAGGGATAGTGAGTGACTTCTCATTTTTTCTTAGGATTCCCTTGATATGGACGGCCTCTCCTGGGAGATACAGCCTGCGATCGGTATGGATATAGGCACTGTAGAGAGGTCTATTGTCCCAGCCATAGTCTGATTCCTTCATACCAAAATTCCATCCAGTGATCCCATCATTCCAAGTACTCACGACATATCCGAAGTGTCCACTTCATCGTGATACTGCTACGAATGAATTGTATCGTCACTCATAGTCGCCCCACCACTCAGAGGTGAAGTTGTATGGACTATTGCCGTCGAGATCGATTTTATCCTTTTGGAGAGTTCCATCTTTTGCTGTCTTCCCGAGTATCATCCCAGTTCCCCATGAGAGAGCGGATAGAGGAGTATAGGTGATATCATATGCCTGTTTGCTCTGATTCCAGTTCTGAGTATAGAGTTGTGATATATTGTTGCGGAGTGTGATATCTTGCTCACTCCGTGGTTCTCCAGTACGGATATCCGTCGCGAGGAACTGCATCTTGCCACTACTATCGACCTTCATCGTGATATGTGTATCGACTACAGAAAACACTCTCGGTGCTACCCATCTTTCGAGTTTGATGATATCATCCTTGTTCTGGAACGCCATGATGTAGAGCCCTGGAGTGAGTCATTTCGGCAAGAATCTATTCACATCATAGTCTGCAACTGATGATCCTGGTTTCATTGCGATTGTTTTTTTGATACAGCCTGATACCTCAGTACTCGAGAGGAGATCATATACCGATTGTGTATAATCCTTGTTCCTGAGCTCGTTCATCCGCTCGATTCTCGCATATCCCTCGAGACTGATTTGACAGAGTTTGACCTCATATTCATCCTTGACTCCTTGGCTCCTATAGAGCTTGGCTGGGATTGGATCCCCATATCTGAGTATCGTCTTATTGCCAATTATTTTCAGAGAGAGTGATGGGATCGCCTTCGCCGTGATATTGAATGAGGTACTCGTAGATCGGCCAAATATATCCTCGATATTATCCAGGCTGACTCGGTATTCTTTTCACTCGAGGAATCTCGCATATATGATCGCCCGATTGGGAGAGAGCTCGATATCATCTTCGGTTATATTGATATCTCACGAGATAGAGAGTCGCTTCAGGAAGTCTACCTTCGCAATATGACGATGCTCCATATACTCATCACTATAGAGTGTCCCACTATCTGCGAATATATCGGTCGAAAAACGGAACTCGATCCGGCTCTGCATGTCATATTCGCTCGAGAGAATATCAGTGACGATACCTGTCGCAGTGAATACACCAAGAGGCAAAAATGTGAGAGCCTGTGTATCTCATGCGAGTCCTGCTATAATACAGGCATTACTCGGGTAGTCCTCTGTCTGGAGCTGATAGGTACCGATTTTTTTCTGACTGATGGTATGTGTTTCTACGGTTTTGGTTTTGAGGCGAGTCCATACTCATGGATCCCATCAGATAATCGAACAATTTCGATCGATCGATAGTGGACCCATATACCATCGTACATCTGATACTCCGAGATCGCCATATCCATATGTTGTTACTCTATAGGTGAGATCTCTCGGGAGTCCGACACTACTGATCTCTATGCCCTTGGGAATATCAGAGTAGGTGAGCGAGATATTGCGTGGGAGTTCCCACTTTTTGGTTGTTGTTGTTGTATTGTATATAGCAGCATCTATCTCTATCTGATCTCACTTGCCCCATACAGCAGATGAGAGTTGTATACTTGCACCACTGACACTGAGATATCATTCTCATGATACAGTAGGATCCCATTTTTTTCCATTTTTGGTGATGGCTCACTTGACTGCCTCGAGATCGAGATATCCTCCGTATGGAGATGATGCGAGCCATGGCTTGTCGACTGTTACTCGCAGTTCTCATCAGTTTTGTTCCTCTTCTCATACCAGTGTGAATACGAGCGTCGTCGTCGCCAGCGTATAGGCGTGGTAGCCGAGGATGCCGACCGCTAGAATTGCGAGTACTACGAGCAGGTACTGTGAGATTTTTGCCATAAAAAAGAATGCTAGAGTCCTCTGAAAAACTTCAGATTTCTTCGTTAGAAGTATTGATTCCTCAAATCATTTACCTATCAGTAAACTCTTTTCGAAAAAATCCTTCTGCCTTGAACTTCTTGTTTTTGAGTGGGCTAAAGAAGTAAAAATTACTCTTTCTAGTATAGATTTTATATCACTCTTTGCAAGAGAAAAACTAGACCTGATAGCGGATTGCCTCGATCATTTGTGCTACAGTTGGTTCGAGGGGTAGATGAGGCATCTTGGCGTCGATGATGACGAACATATCACCAGTTTTACCATCCATACTGCGTCATTTTCCTGATACCTTGAACCGAGTCCCAGGTTTGGTTCCTGCCTTTACCTTGAGTGTGAGGACTTTTCCATAGACAGTCTTGACTGAGACGCTTGTATCGTAGAGGAAGTCAAAAAATGGGATTAGAATGGTTTCTGTGACATCGAGATTGGGGATTTCTTTTGGGGGTTCTGGCTCTCTGGATTGTTGTCGTGACTGAGTGTGTCCACCACCGAAGATATCTCCGAGATCGAACTCGACACCTCCACTTCCACCGAACTGAGAAAAAATATCCTCGAATCCACTTGATTGAGCCCGACCTGATTGTCCCCGAGATTGCGTGCGTCCTCCACCAAAAGGATTGCCACCACTCGATCAGCCAAAAGGATTGCCACCAGCGGAGCCAAACTGATCATAGCCCTTTCGCTTCTCTTTGTCCCCGAGAGTCTGGTAGGCTTCATTGATTTCTTTGAATTTTTCCTCCGCTTTTTTATCATGAGTATTGCGGTCAGGATGATGTTCCATTGCTTTCTTTTTGTATGCTTTTTTGATCTCAGCCTCTGTGGCAGTCTTGTTGACACCGAGAGATGCATAGTAGTCTTTTGACATAGTGTGGGATTGGGATAGTAGGAGAGCAGTGTATCCAAAAAATAACACTTGTCAAAGAGAGGTGTTATGGGGATTATCGATTTTTAAACATACAGTGTTCGTCCATAGTTATTCGTAGTGAAGCTATACATATCAGGAATGAGTCGCTTATATTTCTCAAAATCATCATTGAATTGCCAATTTCTTATATTGCTATTCTTATTTTTTTCGAAAATCCTCTTGGAATGACCATACTATCTCATTTGATTTTTATATCTTTTAATAGAATGAGTTCCTCTTCTGATAACCCTCCCTTTATATACCAAAGGAGATCGTCACTTGTAAGATCAGAGTGACGATCTTGGAGTTTTTTTAAAATAGGAATAGATTGTAGTCATCTATATTGCATATCACCAAGATTCTCTAGTATTGCTAATACTTTTTTTGTTACACTGTGAGTTCCACTCAATCACCCGAGCAGGTCTGAATTGATCTCTTTTTCCTCTCCAGGAAGCCAGCTGCTATCAAGTTGTGTTGGCATATTACATGAATTGAATATAATACCAATTATATTCAATTCAAAAATATTGCAAGTATCAATTCACAATAATGTCAAAAAATCCAGAACATATCCAACATATTCTCTCCAATCTCCCGAAAACCCCTTGAGTCTATCAGATGCGTGATACAGAAGGGAAAGTGATGTATGTCGGCAAGGCCAAGAGCCTGAAGAGTCGAGTGGGGAGCTATTTCATCAAGACGAATGATCTCTCTATCGCCAAGCGACAGATGGTAGCGAAGATTGCAGATATCGAGATCATCACATGTCAGACGGAGGTCGAGGCGCTCGTACTCGAGACCAATATCATCAAGCATCTCACTCCCAAGTACAATATATTGATGAAGGATGACAAAAATCTTGCCTACCTCAAGATCACAAATTCTCCAATCCCAGAACTCATCAAGACAAGGCAGAAGATCCGTGATGGTGGGATATATTTCGGTCCGTATGTATCTGCGGTGGAACATTCAGTGAGAGCGTTGCGTCGGATATTCAAGATTCGGAATTGTCGAGTTCGGTTTGCTGAGAATAAGACACTCAGAGATCATCCATTGCAAGTGACTGATAAGGCTGGTAGGACACTCCCATGTATTGATTACTATATCGGTCTCTGTCCAGCTCCGTGTACGCTCGAGCCGAGCAAGATGAGCCAACATAATCAGAATATTTCCCGTGTTCGATCATTCCTATCGGGAGAGTCGAGTACTGTATTTGCTGATCTAGAAGGTGATATGCGATCACGAGCAGGGAATCAAGAGTTCGAAGAGGCTCAGAAGATCAAAGAAACAATCATGGCACTCCGAGGTCTGCATGAGCGACAAAAAGTCAGGGATATTGTCGATGGAGATATTGATATCTGTATACAATATGAAAAGTATGATAAAACGTATATAGCACTCACACAAGTGAGATGAGCTCAGATTGTTGGGATTTTTCGCCATGAGGTGTGATCGAGTATCGACGAGTGAGAAGATATCATGATCGCATTCCTGATGCGACAGTATGTCTCTATGGATGAGGCTAATGCTCCGGATTTTCCTGATATTCTCGTCTGTCAACAGGATTTCGTTGATACAGCATTCATCGAATTTCTGAAATGACAAAAAATCCAACTCGAAATACCGAAAATATGACCCAAAAAAGACCTCCTCGACTTCACTCGGGATCAGCTCCGAGAGTATGCGTACAAGAGAGAGCTCGCCACACTGGAGAATAAGAGTCTCACGAGAGCTCATATGGTCAACGTACTCGAACGACTCGGATATGATGTCCCTGCGAAGTGAGAGATCGTATTCGAGTGCTACGATATATCACATACCGATGGGCACTTCACCTATGCGTCTCGTGTCATCATCGTGAACGGACGACCAGATCCATCACGATACAAAAAATACAAGATAAAAACTCTCGATGATGGTATGATCGACGACTAT
>JAYWCE010000094.1:0-3756 GCA_043780775.1 Candidatus Altimarinota bacterium
CGTCGGACTCCGCAATGTTGCCTACAATGAAGTAGTCACATTCCAGTCTGGTGCCAAGGGAATTGCCATGAATCTCGAAGAACACTATGTGGGTATCGTGATCCTCTCAGGATTCTCTACTATCCAAGAGGGTATGACGGCCCAAGGGTCTGGGAAAATCCTCGAGGTTCCAGTCGGTGAGGCGCTCCTCGGACGAGTTGTGGACTCTCTCGGGAATCCTATTGATGGAAAGGGGGAGATTAAAGCAAAAGAATACTATCCAGCTGAGCGTGTAGCAACAGGGGTCATGAGTCGTAAATCAGTCCACGAGCCTCTTGCAACGGGTATCAAGGCAGTCGATGCACTCGTGCCTATCGGACGAGGACAACGAGAGCTCATCATCGGTGATCGCCAAACCGGGAAGACTCAGATCGCGATCGATACGATCCTCAATCAAAAATGAAATGGTGTGAAGTGTATCTATGTCGCTATCGGTCAAAAAGATTCAAAAGTAGTCGCAATCGCTGAAGAACTCAAAAAAGCTGGAGCGCTCGATTATACTATCATCGTCAATGCTGGTGCATCATCTCCAGCCGCTATGCAATGGCTCGCTCCATATACGGGTGTGGCTATGGGTGAATACTTTATGATGAATGGACAACACGCACTCATCATCTACGATGATCTGACGAAGCATGCGAATGCCTATCGTGAGATGTCACTCCTCCTGCGTCGTCCACCAGGACGAGAGGCGTATCCTGGAGATGTATTCTATCTCCACTCTCGTCTCCTCGAGCGTTCTGCGAAGCTCAACGATGAGCTCGGAGGTGGATCTATGACGGCACTCCCGATCATCGAAACTCAGGGTGGTGATGTCTCTGCCTATATCCCGACCAATGTGATCTCGATCACGGATGGTCAGATATTCCTCGAGTCAGGTCTCTTCAATGCGGGTATCAAGCCAGCGATCAATGTGGGACTCTCAGTCTCTCGTGTCGGTGGATCTGCTCAGACGAAGGCAATGAAAAAAAATGCTGGAACTCTCAAGCTCTCACTCGCTCAATATCGTGAACTCGAAGCGTTCTCACAGTTCGCCTCTGATCTTGATGCCGATACCAAGAAACAACTCGAACGAGGAAAACGAATGGTCGAAATCCTCAAGCAGGGTATCTATGCTCCAGTTCCATTTGAGAAACAAGTTGCCCTCATATTTGCAGGTTCTGCTGGCTACCTCGACAAGATCGATCCACGAGATATCGGACACTATGAGCGAGATCTCTATGTCGCACTCGACCGTGAAGAGAAGATCATCACTGTTATCCGTGAGACCAAGGACTTCTCGGATGATGTGAAGGCGTCACTCGGAGCGTTCCTCGAGAATTTCGGAGAACTGTTTACGATGAAGAAATAATCACCCAGAATTTAGAACTTAGTTATTAGAACTTTGGGAAGTCCATAAAATGGAATCCAAAATTCTATCCTAAGATCTAAGACCTAATCTCTAAGCTCTCTTAACTATGGCATCAGGTAAAGAAATCAAAGCTCGCATCAAATCTATCAAAAATACTGGTAAGATTACCAAGGCGATGGAGCTCATCTCGACAGTCAAGATGAAAAAAGCTCAAGAGAGTGTTCTTTCATTGCGTCCTTTTGCACTCGCAGCACTCGAGATCCTCGCTCGCGTTTCTCATGAGGAGTCAGTGCTCGGGGTCTATGGTAGTGCTCCTGAGGCGACTCGTGAGCTCATCATCCTCGTTGCTGCTCAGAAGGGTCTCTGTGGTGGCTACAATGTGAATGTATTCAAAAAAGCTACCGAATATATCCGTGATGATATCGGAACTCCCTATACGAGAGAGTATGACTATATCACGGTAGGGAAGCGATCACGAGATTTCATCCTGCGTACTGGGCAGTCACTCCTCGCTGACTTCTCTGATGAGATCACTGATCCTCTCACGGTTGCTGAGTCTCGCCGTATGGTCAGATTCGCTATCTCCGAGTGGAAAACAGGCAAATATAGCAAGCTCTCGATCATCTACAATCACTATGTATCGGCCCTCACTCAGCTTCCCACGGTGAAGGCTATTTTCCCTATCAATCAGGCAGATATCGAATCATACCTCATACATATTGCTGGGACAACGATGCAAAAAGAAGATCTGGTTGCCTATACGATCGAGCCAGATGTCGCTATGATAGTCGACTATACGATCCCGATGGTACTCGATGCGATGATCCATGAGACCCTCCTCGAGTCTCGAGCCTCTGAGCATGCTGCCCGTATGGTCGCCATGAAAAATGCAAAAGATAGTGCGAACAAAAAATGAGCATCACTCACTCTCATATATAACAAGGCTCGACAATGAGCTATCACGAAAGAAGTCTCTGAGATTGTGAGCGGTGTCGAGAGTATGAAAGAATAATATATCACAATATATTTATAGGTAATCAATACGAAATCAAGCTCTCCATTCGCAAGGTGGAGAGTTTTGTATATAATCACGAATATGTATCATAATACCAAGAAAAAACAACTTATCCTCGTTCGCCATGCTCATGCTCTCGAGCTCTCAGATTTTGACGGAGTAGATTTTGACCGACCGCTTTCTGATAAATGACGAGAATATGCGACGATCATGACTCGCTATCTCAGGCTCATCGGAGTGCGTCCAGATGTCATCGTGGCGAGTCCATCAGCTCGAACCCGAGAGACCGCTGAGATCATCTGTGAACAATACAAGATCGCCCATGCTGACCTCATCGATGATCTCTATGTCGGTAATAATCCGAAGACACGAGACGCCAATGCCATCCATATCGATCTCATACAGCGGACATCGCCAGAGATTGATATCCTCATGCTCGTCGGACACAATGATGATATCACTGAGTTTGCTCGACACCTCTCAGATGATGGAGTTCCCTCGATGAAAAAATGATCCCTCGTCGTCCTCTCACTCCCGAGTAGTATGACCTGGGATAAGATCACTCCAGGTGAGCTCTCAGTCCTCTACTATCTCACTCCCCAGTTCCTCAAGCTGGAAGAACTCATCTAGTTGATGCTCTCCAAAACCAAAATTGCATATATTCGTTCCCTTCATAACAAGTCTAATCGACTCGAGGAGGGGATTTTTCTCGTGGAGTGACGCAAGTGTATGAGTGAGTTTCTTGACTCAGATTTCGAGATTATCGAGGGATTTTTTACGGACAGTTTTGTAACAGGGAAGGGGTTCACATTCTCATATGATATGATCACAGAGAATGAACTCTCTCGTATCACGACTCTCACGAGCAATGACTCTGGTTTGTTATTGGTAAGAATACGAGAAAATAAGGAGAGATCCTGAGCCTGGAAACCTCAGGATCACCAAAAAAAGGCGCTCGTTCTTGTGCTCGATCGTATCAATGATCCTGGTAATCTCGGAACGATCATCCGTATCGCAGACTGGTATGGTATCTCTCATATCATAGCATCACGAGATACGGTCGACTGCTACAATCCCAAGGTGCTCATGGCGACGATGGGATCATTTACCCGTGTTTCGATATTCTATACAAATTTGGATCAATATCTGTCCGAAATAGAATGAAAAATATACGGAGCCTATCTCGATGGGGAGAGTACTCATACCAAAGATTGGTGAATGTGATGATGATATCTCGTGATCGGGAGTGAGGCACATGGGATATCGGCGAATCTAGAAAAATATATCACTGACAAGGTGACTATTCCACGATTTGGCCTGGCTGAGTCACTGAATGCTGGGGTTGCAACGG
>JAYWCE010000095.1:0-10240 GCA_043780775.1 Candidatus Altimarinota bacterium
ATGAAGAACCCTTCAGTCTCACTACTTGGGAGTATTCGTACTGCCTTCTGGAGCATGTCTGGATAATTGGTATTCTTACCAAACGAAGCAAGACCACTCTTCCACCATGACCGCTCTGAGAGGCCTATATCGATAGCCTCGATCATTGCATCAACATGTGTGAGGAGAAAATCAGAAATCACTCCCTCATTCTCCTCTGGAGCGAGGGTACAAGTCGAGTAGACGAGTGTACCTCATACCTTGAGATGATCCCATGATACTTGGAGGAGCTCCGCTTGGAGTTCAGATTTTTGTCTGATATTGTCGAGAGACCAGAATCCATATGTCTTCTCATTATCGAGCGAGATCCGCCCCTCAGCAGAGCAAGGTACATCGAGGAGAATACGATCGAACTCTATATCCGCCATATCATCTATGACAGTGACCGCAGCACCAGTATCTGAGAGCCAGTGCCTCGCATCCATCTTGACCCCTGTCACGATAGTTGCTCCTTGTAGTGCACAATTGTGCAGGAGCTTGTCATAGCGGATCTGGTTCTGCTCGATCGCATAGATACTCCCTCGATTGGACATCATCATCGCAAGTTGTGTTGTCTTCGATCCTGGGGCGGCACAGACATCGAGGATAGATTCTCCTGCATCTGGATCGAGAACAAGAGCTGGAAGCTGTGATGCAATAGACTGGAGATAGATCTTACCATCGTAGAACGCCTGAGTTCCTTTGATAGCATACTCATGCTCACGATCGAACATATAGGATCCATCTATTCAGACAAATGGCTCTAGGATAATTCCTTTCGTTTTGAATTCTTCGATGACATTAGTACCATCAGTATTGAGGAGATTGAGACGAAGTGACCCTTTGCGATTTTTCGCGAAAGATGATATAACAGTCTCGTAGTCAGATCAGAGGATTGTCTTGAGGCGAGAGGTGAGGAGTGTTGGTAGCATAGTTGTAGTTAGGAGTCACACTCTATAGAAAAATCCATAAAAAGCAAAAAAATATCCCGATCCAGTAGAGTAGATCGGGATATATAATGGGTCTTCGTTTTTAAATTCTAAGCTCTAAGCTCTAAATTTTATCCTTTTTAGATACGTTTGCGGAGAGAGAACATAAGCCCGAATGCAATAAAGAATGCGGCAAGAATAAGGATAATTGTCTCAGCAGGTCCTGTCTGAGTCTTGGTGATCTCAGGAGTGACTGGTGCTGGTATAACTGGAGTTACAACTGATGCAGAGAGATTGTAGGCAACACACTCGTAGTGAGTCTTCGCTGCTCCCTCATTACCAGATCCATCGACTGCATGAGCTACGATAGGATATTTCATCATACCGACGAGTTCACCATTTTTGCGATCAGTCTTGGTCAGAGTATATCCAGCAGCGAGATCAGCCTCATCGAATTTGACCTTCTGTCCTGCACCGAGGATATATTGCATTTTCGTAGATCCTGTCTGAGTTGGAGACCAGATGATGTCACTACTCGATTTCCAGAGTTTTGACTCATCCGTTGGTGAGGCAGTCCAAGTAGTCACACCGAACGCTACCATATTTGGATTTTTCTGTTCACTCTGGTAGGCGATCAGGAGTCCTGTTGTATTGTTAGTCCAGTTATCAAAAAGGCCTGTAAGTCTCTTCCCTGTTGTTACAGTTCCTCCATTGAAACACTCATCACAACTATTGGTTCCAAATGCTGAGTTCGATGCACAGCTCACTGACTTGTTCTCACCGAGTGATGCACTCATAGCAACTGATGTAGATGGTGCAGCAGTGAGTTGAGGGGGTGTCGTGGTAGTCTGAGTCGGAGGAACTACTGGAGTAGTAGGGAGATCACCAGGGGCTGCGAATACTGTGGTAGTCGTGAGACCGACAACGAGAAGGAGTGAGAGAACCTTTTGCATAAGAATAAAATGATTAGAATGTAAGAAACTTGTCAAAAAGCATTGTATAATTCGCTGTGCAAATGTCAAAAAAAATCTTGTGAAAATAATGTTTTTGACTACAATATTTGTACATATATCTTATAATAATATTCCTCACTATGTTAACAAATCTACAACAAGAGCTCCACAAAGCCACGAATCATATGAAAAATGAGCTCTCGAAGCTCCAGGCCTGACGAGCGAACCCCGCGATCGTCGAAGATATCTATGTGATGGCCTATGGTGGCCTCGGCCCTCTCAAAAATATTGCAGCCGTATCAATAATGGATGCTCAGACCATCGTGATACAACCGTGGGATAAAACTCTCATCCGAGATATCGAAAAAGGCATCAGTGACGCAAAAATCGGACTCAATCCATCGAACAATGGAGAGACCCTGATGATCAAAATCCCAGCACTCACCGAGGAACGACGTCGCGATCTTGTCAAGATCGCGAGTCGACTCAGTGAGGAAGGTAAGGTCGGTATCCGCAATATTCGTCAAGAATTCAAGAAAAAAATAGACAAGTCAAAGGCAGATAAGGAGATCAGTGAAGATGAGGCAAAAGGCCATGAGATGAGTCTCCAAAAGGAAATCGATAAAGGAATCAAAGAAATCGAAGAGATGCTCAAGGTGAAAGAGGTAGAGATCATGAAAGTATAAGTATGGCTGGGATTCATGCGAGAGGGATCAGATATCATTTTTATCTTTTTACCCTCAAGGGGTATATTAATATTTTATAACTTAGTTGCTTACTACCTATTCCCATTCTAGTTGTGCTACCGCTCGACTCTTCACTTTGAAGAGTCTTTTCGTCGAGTGAAGAAAACAGATAATTATCACTGATTCTGAGTCTGATATCGATATATTGCGACAATTTGCAAAAACGGTACTAGACGCTCCAGTACAGATACTTAGTGATCTCGCGGAATTCTGGATGATGTATGAGGCTTCGGCTGGGATTTTTGTCATCCCTGCATCTCTCCTGGAAATGAGCGGAGATATCGGATATCTGAGACGGCACTCACTCCATGAGATAACCAGAGGAACTGAGCAGACTATCGAAGATACCATCGAGAAACTCATCGAGTTCGGATATACACATGCTCATCATCTCGGAGAGCTCGCGACCTATCGCCGTGAGGGCAGCGTTGTCACGATCACAGATGCCCATAGTAGCAACACGATACATATCGAGTGGTTCGATACGGAGATCGACTCTATCGTCGAGATCGATGCCAGATGAGGAAAACGCAGGTATCGAGATACGGTCAGTATCAAAAATCAAAAACTCGAATCAACACCAATAGAGAGAAAAGTAGGAATAGTCAATATGGATCTATTGGTACTATTGCAATCAAACCTAGTGACTCTCTTCGGTTGTGATTTTCTCCCGTATGTCGAGCAATTGCGATCCATCGCAATTGCTCACTTCACTGATTTTCACAGAGATAACGCTATCTCTCTTGGCGTGGATATACCTGTTATCGATCATATTGATGCGTTTCTCGTCTTTTTGCGAGAAGAGAGGTGAGTACAAAAAGTAGCAATCTATAGCAAATTCGTCAAAACAGTAGTAGAATTCATCGAGTTCCACAAGCTCACGGGTATCGAAGTTATCGAAGTGGCAAAATGAGGAATGGAGAGTTGTGTCATGAAGGATTTCATCGTGATCACTGATGATATTATAGGAAATGTATTTGTACGGACGAGGAACAAAAAATCCATCGCCAAGCATCTCGATCTCCTCCTCTCACTCGCACCTGGAGATCTCGTTGTCCACCGTGAACATGGGATTGCTCTGTTTCATTCAGTGACCAAAAAATCTACTGGAAATATCGAACGAGAGTACCTAGAGCTCCACTATGCCGAGTGAGACAAGTTGTTTGTCCCACTCACTGAGATCTACCGAGTGAGCAAGTATCTGGGCAAGCCCGATGTCGAGCTGACGAAGCTATCAGGTAAAGAGTGGGAAAAGACGATGAGCAAAACCACCGAAGAAATCGAAGCGATCGCACTCGATATACTCGAAACCAATGCGAGGCGTTCTCTTGCGAATGGTCGATCTTTTGCGAAGTTTCGTGATAAAGAAAAAGAGTTCCAAGATGCATTCGCCTATGAGTATACTCGAGACCAGGCCAGTACTATCGAGGAGGTATTCATGGATATGGAGTCAGAGGCTGCGATGGATCGTCTGATCTCGGGTGATGTCGGATTCGGCAAAACTGAGATCGCGATGAATGCGATCTACAAGGCATTTCTCGCTGGCACTCAGGTAGCAGTCATCTCTCCCCTCCTCGTCCTCGCCGATGAGCACTATGAGACATTCATCGAACGACTGGCTCCTTTTGGTGTGAGAGTTGGTATCATGACTCGTATGAACTCGAGCAAAGAGATAGCAACTACACTCGAGGAACTACGAAGTGGCAATGTCGATGTCGTCGTTGGGACACATCGTCTGCTATCCGAAGATGTCAGATACAAGCGACTCGGCCTCCTCGTGATCGATGAGGAGCACAAGTTCGGAGTCACACACAAGGAACGAATCAAAAAAATCAGAGCTGGAATCGATATCCTCGCACTCTCGGCAACTCCTATCCCGAGATCACTGAATCTCGCCCTCTCAGGACTCAAGAAAATATCGATCATCGCGACTCCACCAAAAAAGAAGAAACCGATCGAAACTATAATCACGAGATGGGATGAGGGAGTGATCGCTCATGCAATTCACCATGAAATGAGTCGTGGAGGACAAGTGATCATCCTGCATAACAGAATCAGAGGGATGGATGCTCTCGCGAAGGAGATCGAAGAGATATCAAAAAATATCCCAAAAATAGTAATAACTCACGGCCAGATGCCAGGTGACCAGATCGAGGATCGGATCCATGCATTCAAAAAAAGAAAATATGATATCCTTCTCTCGACCACCATTATCGAAAATGGGGTCAATTTCCTCTCGGCCAATACCATCATCATCATCGATCCCGAGGAGTTCGGTCTCGCGAGTCTACATCAGTTGAGGGGCAGAGTTGGACGCAAGGACGCTGATGCCTATTGTTATCTGATGTATCGCAAGCCAGAACTCGGAAAAGAAGAGAAGGAACGACTCATCACCATCGCCAACAATACGCATCTGGGGGCCTGATTCGAGATCGCGATGCGAGATATGGAGATCCGTGGAGCCTGAGATGTACTCGGGATCAAGCAATCTGGTCGGAGCAAGGATATCGGACTGACACTCTATTTCCGGCTCCTCGAGGAGCGGATAGCCGAGTTGCGTGAGGAGAAAAAAAAACGCCCGATTACAAAGATCGAACTCGATATCTCCTATATCCTCCCTGATGAGTACTTCCTTTCTGAGGCGGACAAGCTCAATTTTTTCAGAGAGATTGAGTCCCTCGAGACTCTCGAAGAGCTCGATGAGATGGAGATAGAGATGCAGAATACAACATTCTCGAATCTCTTCCTCCTGATCAGGTCTCGTCTCATCCTCTCTGACTATGGCGTGGTGAAACTCGCGAAGATCGGACTCAACTATGTATTCGACCTCGAGGAGCGGACTACCGTCGCTGATGCCAAGAGATTTCTCGATAGGTTCGATCGGGGTAACGATATGATCCTACTGTCAGTG
The DNA here is from genome assembly GCA_043780775.1 of Candidatus Altimarinota bacterium. Taxonomy (GTDB): domain Bacteria; phylum Patescibacteriota; class Gracilibacteria; order BD1-5; family UBA2023; genus JABFSX01. The sequence continues at coordinate 5,558 of JAYWCE010000095.1, forward strand.
AAAAAAATCCGAATCGAAACACGATACTGGAAAACAGTAGAAGCTTTTCTGATACATATTACTGTATAGAAATATATTTCTATACTTTGTCTATATAAAAACTCTGTAAATCCTCACAAAAAGAGGATTTTTTTGCTCAATTGGGCTATGCTATATCTATGCAAAAAATACATATCATCCTTGTGGCTAGTATTCTAACCGTCTTGGCTCTCGGTGGTGGATTCTACTTTTTCATTTTTGGACAGCAGGCTCCTAATTGGGATATAGCGACTACGACTACACCCGATGTGGGTACTCCTACATATGAGATGGAACGAGCCACAGTAGAACAAACAAATGCAAAAAATAGCGAACTCTATAATACTGCGATGCAAGAGCAAAACATAGCCCTTTGTGATGGAATCTCAGATACAAGCCAGCAATCTGACTGTCGAGATATGATAGTGGCGAATACTGCGAAAAAATCTGGAACTATCGAGACCTGTGATACTCTCACCTCCACTGGCATCACTATGATCTGTCGAGATGTCATATCGAGTGATCGAGCCATAGCCGCAACCGATAGGAGTCTCTGTATACAAGTATCGGATACCGATCGTCGCACCACTTGCCAGGAGTCTATCGATGAGATACAACTCACTGCAAAAACCCGAGAAAACACTATCACCAGAAAATTCTGTGGTAGCCTCGGGGCCCGCTCACAGTCCATCTGTCTCACGCAGATCCGAGAGATCGATGAGACGGCACTCTATCGCGATGCTCTCGGCAAAAATGATACCCGACTCTGTGAACAGATCGTCACCCTAGAGCTCCGATCGACCTGTCTCGATACTATCCGACTCAAATCAGCGGTTACCACCGACAATACGACCCTCTGCGACACTATCACAGATAGTAACAAGCGACTCTACTGTCAAGCTCAAGTATCGAAAACCGCCGATATCGCACTCTACAAATCTGCCACCCGAGGAACCGATCCGTCGGCATGTACTCCTATCGTCAATGAGAATCTCCGCAACAAGTGTCACGATACTATCATCATCGCATCAGTGAAACGAGATAACGATACTACTCTCTGTGACGGACTCTCGGCGACCGGTATGATCAATGTTTGTCGGCAGATCTGACAATAATAACTTCTATGCTTCGTTTTATCTTATTCATCGCACTTCTCCTATCATCTCTTACTCTGGTGGAGAGTATGAGTGCGACTGTGATATATACACCTGGTGCGATGATCGCCATGACGGGATCCAATACGGATGTCAGATTCGATGTAGCAAGCGTACTCCTATCTGAGTGATCAAGTGAGATTGTACCCACACTCATCAGTACAACTCTCACATTTACAGGAACTTTTTATGCCTCAGGTATCGGCTGGATCGTATTCGCGAGTGGGAGCAATCAGGTATCACTCAATTGTGGAATACAACCTATAACTAGTCTCTCAGCTCTGTGTACTCTCACGGGACTCGGCTGGAGTGAGAATGTAGGAGATATTGACTTTGCGCAAGTAGCATACAATCCCAATACAGGACTCCTCGAATGAACTGGTGTGACATTCGTATGAGATATCTCATTCTCGGGTATAGCTCTCCCCCTGCGACCAGTCATCATGAATGAGTCTGCTCTGGTGGCAAATCATACCGCAACACTATCAATCAAGAATGCGTGGATGTATGATGCTGGTACTACTGGATGGAATGGAGCAGTAGTCACTGGACTAGACTCTCAGAGTATCGTAGGAGTCAAGTGAATATATACGGTGGATTTTTCTCTCACGAATACCTACACAATCACTATCACAGATACCAATGATAGCAAAACTGAAATATCTGGATTTATCGTGAGTCCTGCAGGGATAACAACTACTATTAATACTTGAAATTTTCATGCAAAAATATTTTGTAATAGTGCTGGTTCAGGGACAATAAATTGTCCAGATACTACCACATCAACCACAGATGACAATATATCTGCAACCACACTACTCCAAGAGCCTCCATCATGAGGATCTCCAGTGATAGCTGATGGATCAAGCAAATATACACTCACACTCCGGGCGAGAGACCAGTATGGGAACCGAGTAGAAACTGGGACTATGCAGATCAAATATGATACAACCGTGAAAAATGTGCAAACAGATCCACTAAATGGAACCGATAATCCCAATTATGGACCTTCGAGTGACTGAGATGCATTCATATCAGACAAGATTCCAACTGGATTATTTTGAACAAGTGAAAAAACTCTCACTCTCACACCATCAGATATCACCTATTTTATCGCGAGTAGGGCTCCAACCAATACAGACAATACTATCACGCTCAACTCCGTCATATACAGTTCAGGTGGTACTGATACTGCTCTGGCACTCGGTAGTTCGAGTCTCACATTCACTCCACTTTTTGAAGCGTATGTGACCACAGGACCTCCAGTCATCAATACTCCCCATACATTCCAGACGACTGTGACTACAAATAGTGCTACGACAATCACTCCAACCACCATCACCACGATGCAGATCGGAGATGGATCGATGGCAGAGTGGAGATCTCTCTCACCGAGATCAGCCCCAGATTGTACCAAAGAGCCTACGAGCTCCAGTATTGCTCGGTGTGATTGGGGAAGTTTTGTAGACCCTGTATCAGTTATCGCTACTACGACTGGGGTCTCTAGTTTTGCATTCACTGGTACCTATACCACCTGGAGTACGAGCTCTGAACCGACCACTATACAGAACTACATCTACTATATGAATGGAGTAATAGAAGTACTCTATAGTACTATATCGAGTAATGCCGCCATAGCTGATCCTGCTACTCAGCGGATTCGTGTCCTCGGTCAGTCCTGAGAGTGAGTCGGTGGTGGAGCTCAGACTCGAGTCAATCTCATCAATAGTATCCGCAAGCAAGTAGCTCTCCTCTCTCGCAATCGTCCAGTGTCTGATCCTTATAATGATGTGGATTATCAAGTCGTGAATTGAAATTATACTATCAGTTCAAATACAGTCTTCGAGGATACAACTGGGATCAAGGCCAAACGTACTCTCGTCGTCATCGCAGGAGACATCACAGTCGATACTGATATCGCTCTTCGAGAGCATCCTCTCGCTATCATCGCCCTCGCTGACTCAGCTGGCAAGTGAGGCAATATCATCATCAACTGAGGCATCACAGATATCCACAGCTCACTCATAGCAGAACATGCGATCACATCGGCTCGTAGCGACTCGCAGCTCTACATCCATGGATCTCTCGTATCAGCGAATCCTCCACGAGAGATTGCTCCGACGACTTGCCCATATTTTGCACCATCAGGCTGTACCAGATCAGACTACGATCTGCCAGGATCACGAGACGGATATGCTGCACTATCTCCAGCTGATCAAGCAACCAACAAAAGTGCTGGCAGTAACACCTACTCGTCTCCTCTCGTGATCGAGTGAGATCCACGCATCATCCGTGATCCAGCCCCAGCAATGAGCAAGTAGATTGCACTATAAAAGAGAAATATCAATATACTTTGCTTTGACGTCATCAGGCAAATATATACAATCACTTGTGTTTATACTCCAGAGTATACACGATGTTATTTTTCTTAACCTATTTTTCTATGAGTATGGTAAAAGAGTTCCGGGACTTCGCGATGAAGGGCAATGTAGTCGATCTTGCAGTGGGTGTGATCATCGGTACAGCGTTCGGTAAGATTGTCGCCTCTATCGTCGAAGATATCATCATGCCAGTCATAGGCAAGATCACAGGTGGTGTGGACTTCTCGAATATGTACTACAACTTCGGGAATCCTCTCGTCGTCGGTGCACTCGCAGATGCCAAGAAGGTCGGGGCTGTGATCGCATGGGGCAACTTCGTCACTATCACTCTCAACTTCATCATCGTGGCGTTCTGCATATTCCTCGTGGTGAAGGCCATGAACCGAGCTATGCCAAAAAAGGCTCCAGCTCCAGCCGCTCCAGCAGGACCTACTGATGTCGAGCTCCTCATCGAGATCCGAGACCTCCTCAAGAAGAAATAGACGTATACACTCTCAGGTACAAAAAAGCTAATTCGAACTCTGTTCGATCAAAAAAATCCACTCGGTCAGGGGTGGGTTTTTCTTTAAAAAAGCACATTGTTTTCTCTATCCTTTTCTATACAATGCCCGAGCTCTCCACTCATGGTGGGGAGTGGGGCAGTTTTTATATCCCCACCAACTTATTTTTCATACTTATGAGGCTTTGCCTCTTAGTTCTGCATTCCGCTCAGAAATTGCGGGCAAGCCCTCATTTCCTCTCTCCATTTGAACTATGAAAATAGTAGTTTCACTCTCTGTTTGGAGAATTCGGTTCTGTTTCGAGATCAGTCTCGGAAGATAGTCGAAAAAATCCCCCTAAGTAGAATTATGGGGGATTTTTATTTGGTGGGAAGCGGTGAGCTTTTATACCAACTTATTTTGTCGTTGTTTCACTCGACAGCAGTATTATATCAGATAATTGGAAAATGCAAAATAATCTGCGAGAAATCAAAAATCCCAACCTCTCCTCCCTCTCCTATATTCTCACAAAAAGCACATTGTTTTCTCTATCCTTTTCTATACAATACGCGAGCTCTCCACCCTTGGTGGAGGGTGGAGAGATACTATCTCCCACCGATTAACTTCATATCTCTATGAAGATCGTCTTAT
>JAYWCE010000096.1:0-3629 GCA_043780775.1 Candidatus Altimarinota bacterium
CACATACTCGAGAATATGATATCGAGATTATTCCATATATCACCCTTTCACCTGGTAAATGAAATCGTCACACACTCGTTCAGCTATCTATATATGATCCATATTGGATATATGATGGAAGCTATGGGAGTGAGTCGGGTATCTATGAGCTATTGCGGGGATATAGAGATTATCGTAAACTCGGGGGATCGCACATACTCCTCCTGATTGGCAGACAATCCTCAAATGAGCTCTGAGATATATCACTCCGAATACAACAAATGGATCTGACTGGTTCCATCCGTATCATCGGCGCATTGGAAGCTGAGAATATAGAATCGATATATATACATGCGAGTGGCTGGATCTATGTCGGTGCCTACTATACAGGTGGACCTCGAATCGAGCTCGCTAGATCACATAGTATTCCCCTCCTCATATCAGATATTGTATCATTATCAGACTATCATACTGGAGCAATTCGAGTGCACCCGAGCCACCTTGCTACTCTTGGGAAGGTGCTCTCGGAGCTCGAACAGAGTAAGCAAAAAGAAACTCGGAAAGTATCGAATGATGATATCATGAAGCGATACGAGAAAATACTTGCCGAAAAACGCTAAACTTATTTGGAGACGGTATTTTACATCGACCTCACTAAAAAGTTGCAAAAACACAGATATTTCATACTATATGGATATCTTTTTTTATGAATATGTTCAAGATATACGGTGTCACAGATGCAGATAAGTCAACCAAAAAAATAAATCATGAGAGCCATACGGCTCATGATGACCATGGCCACAAGAGTAGTAATAATATCGATGTCGAGATACACGAAGACCATGATCATGAGACTGATGTTGGGCAGATCGCCGTAGATATCCTCGATACAACTAGCTCGATCATCATCGTCGCTCCGATCGCAGGAGTCGATCCTGCTGATATCGATATCGGACTCTCTCGCAATATCCTCACAATATCTGGTAACCGCAAGGAGTCTCCGATCTATCTCGATGCTCGTCGTATGCTCGTGGAGGAGTGTTTTTATGGGGCGTTCTCACGGTCGATCATCCTCCCTGAGAATCTCGGATTCGATGAGATCAGAGCCACTGTGGAGCACAATGTCATCATGATAACAATACCCAAGCTGACTCTCATATCGAAAACGATCAAAGTAGATAGATAGTAGCTATCTCAAATCTAAGTTCTAAAATCTGAAACCATGTTCCCTTTTAAGAAAAAAAATCCCGAAAATAAACCTGACGAGAAAACCGAAAATGTTGCCAAAAAAGGTATCAAAACTATGGACACAGTTGTCACAGGTATGATCCTCGGTGGTATCATTGCGTCACTCTATGGTGTGAAAAAACTCCGAGAAAAAAAACCAAAAGATGGGGAAGTTGCACACGATGATCATCACAAATAATATCCGTATGTATCGTATTTTTCTCATTTTTATCGCAGTTATTTTGAGCTCTATTTCGGTGGAGACCATTTTTGCTGTAGGCTGTGATATCAAGACTGATCTCCCAACCTCTACAGAACTCATCAGCTCTGTAGATCGCTGTATAAAAGCTCGCTCGCCATTTTCCAAAGAAACTCCAAATAGTATAACTGAATTCACTTGTCCTCAAGCTGAAATGTTTAATGAGAATAAACAAGAAATAAATAATGAGACTCTTGCATATCTCATTGCAGTGAATATCTCATTCAATAGAGTCGATACCGATATCAAAAAATATATGCAACAGCTCCAAAAAAACCGAGAAGCCGATCCGATAAAATGGATCGAAACTATTAATATATGTACTGAAAAAATTGTAAATATCTATTCTGGAATATGTACATTTGGTATATTGGAGGCAAAACTCAATGAAAATATAGAAAATCAACGCATCCAAACTACCAATGTATATCCACAGACACTCTGTACCAATCTTGCGAATAAGAAGGCTCAGTGATGGAGATATTTCCAAAATATTATGATGTCTGATGGGATATCTAAAAATCAGAAAAATAGTACTGACACATGGGCTACTGAAGTGAAGTGAGCCTATGCTCGTGTTCTTGGGAACTGGCATACGTATCAAAAGATTCTCGCAAGAGCTGTCTCAAAAATGACTGGATATACTAAAGAATCAAACTAATGCAAAAGATCAAAGCTAAAAAGTCGCTCGGACAAAATTTCCTCATCGACGAAGAAGCACTCTCAGATATCGCAGCAGCGACTCAAATATCAAACAAACGGATCATAGAAGTCGGGCCAGGATACTGAGCACTGACGGATCACTTGATTGCTCAGAGTCCAAAATCTATCGATCTCATAGAGCTCGATAGAGATATGATAGTCATCCTCGAGGAGAAATACACTCCTCTTGATATCAGCATACATCATGCTGATATCCTAGGATTCACTCCACCATACGACGAGTACTCAGTTATCGCCAATATCCCCTACTATATCACGAGTCCGATTCTATTTCGTTTTCTCTATGATCTCGAGAACTCGCCTGAGGAGATGGTCATCATGATGCAAGAGGAGGTAGGAGAGAAGATACTCGATGGCAGAGCTCGCAAGCCACATCACTCATTCCTCTCACTCTGTATGGAAACAGCCTGCGATGACATAGAGATCGTCAGATATGTCAGTCGGTCGAGTTTTGATCCTCAGCCTCGAGTCGACTCTATCGTCCTCAGATTCCGAGTGAGAAAATCGAGAAATCTAGAACAAGAAAAAATCCTCATGAATCTCTGGAAGGTAGCATTTGCTCATCCACGCAAGACGCTCCTCTCGAATATGAAGTGAAGTAACTATAGTATCGATGGTATTCGCAGTGCAATAGAGAAACTCGGATATGATGATAGAGTCCGAGCTGAGGCGATCAAACGAGAGGACTGGGTGCAGTTCCTCTAGGTTTTTGTCATTGTGTGGTTCTTCAGCACGGTATCTAGATACTGAGCTAGGGTACACTCAGAATGACGAAACACAGAATATTAGTAATATAAAAAATAATTAAAAACCTAAGTTCTATATATGCCAAAACAAAAGTACTATGCCGTCTGGCAAGGACGCACTCCAGGAATATTTGCAAGTTGGGAAGAGTGCAAGAGATCCGTCGAGGGATACGTCTGAGCTCTGTACAAATCATTCTCGAGTCGTGAAGAATGCAAGATCGCACTCAGACGACCATCGAGTGACTATATAGGTACAACTGCGAGGCCGTGAGCTCCGTCAGCAGCTGAGAAGCAAAAATATGGAGAACCAATCATGGAGAGTATATCCGTAGATGGGGCCTGGAATACCGTAACAGGATGGTGTGAATATCAATGAGTCATGACGAGTACTGAGGAGAAAATATTCGCAGAGGGACCATACGCCGATGGAACAAACAATATCGTCGAGTTCCTCGGTATCGTGCATGCACTCACTTATTGCCAGGAGCATGAGCTCACTCTCCCAATCTACACTGATAGTATCACAGCAATCTCGTGGGTCAAGGCAAAAAATGCTCGAACCAAACAACCGAGAACCTCTACAAATGTCCCACTCTTCATCCTTGTGGATCGAGCAGTACTCTGGCTGAAGTCCAACGAATATAAAAACCCAATACTCAAGTGGGAAACGAAGGTATGGGGCGAGATAAAAGCAG
>JAYWCE010000097.1:0-3627 GCA_043780775.1 Candidatus Altimarinota bacterium
GAATACTGATGAAGCAGAGCTCGAATGGGTTGCTATAGATAGGTTACTCTCAGATCTCGATCAAAATAATAAACAGGATCAATCCGATGCGATCAGAGAGGTTATGAACCAATGAACTTTTACTGATGATGGTTTTCTGATACAATCTGGAGAATTCTCATGACTGACCTCCGCCGAGGCTCGCCGTATCTTCTCTGAAAAAGCCGAGTCAGAAGGATTCGGCCATAAGAAAGTGAACTACAAACTCCGTGATTGGTTATTTTCTCGTCAACGGTATTGGGGCGAACCGATCCCACTCATCCATATCTCTCATGAGGATTTTGATGTACTGCCTCGTATCACAGATATGTCGGAGGCAACAGATGCAAGTATTGCATATATCTATGATAAAAAGGGAACAGAGAAGCGATGCAAGAACTGTACTTGTGACGAATGATGTACCAAGCTCATCATCGGTGGGAAGACATTTTCACGAGTGTATGACGGTATCACGGGCAAGCTCGTCATCGACTCTCGTCTTCCTATCACTCTGCCACAAGTAGAACGGTATGAGCCAGCAGGGGATGGACAATCGCCACTCGCAACCGTACCTGATTGGGTCAATGTGGAGCTTGCTCAAAACTTGAACGGTAAAAGAGAAACCAATACGATGCCACAGTGGGGTGGATCATGCTGGTACTACCTCCGCTATATGGATCCACACAATAGTGAGGCTCTTGCGAGTACTGAGTCACTCAACTATTGGCAAAATGTCGATGAATATGTGGGTGGTGCTGAGCATGCGGTACTCCATCTTCTCTATGCTCGTTTTTGGCACAAGGTACTCTACGATATCGGTGTCGTGCCGACGATCGAGCCCTTCCACAAGTTGACCAATGTCGGACTCATCCTCGGGCCAGATGGTAACAAGATGAGCAAGTCGAAGGGCAATGTCATCAATCCGAACGATATCGTCGCCGAATACGGTGCTGATACACTCCGTCTCTATGAGATGAGTATGTCAGCATTCACTGATGCAGCACCATGGAATCCTGATGCCATCATCGGAGTACGTAGATTCCTCGATAAGGCATATTCGACGATAGTAGAAGGGAAGAATAAGGCCAAGGATGATATGAAGGCAATGAAACTCCTCCATAAGACTGTAAAAAAAGTCGGGGAAGATATCGTCGCCTATAAGTTCAACACGGCGATCTCTGCTCTGCAGATTCTCCTCAATGAAGGTATCCCTACCGATGCTGAATTCGCTCTTGAGTGGAGTGACAAATTTATCACGATCCTCCATCCATTTGCTCCACATATTGCTGAAGAACTCTGGAGTACCTGTCATCCTGAGGTTTCTGAAGCTCAGGATCTCCCAGATAGATCCCATATTGAGGAACCACGGGATGACGAAAAAAATAAATCAATCTACTATGCCTCATGGCCCGAGTACGACGAGTGGATGCTCGTCGATGATGAGGTGACGATCGCAATACAGATCAATGGGAAACTCCGAGGTACCTATACAGGACTCAACGGTGTGATGCAAGATGAGGTCTCTACATACGCTCAAGAGACACCAGATATCGCGAAATGGCTCGAGTGAAAAGTGTTCGTGAAGGAGATATTCATTCCGAACAAGATGCTCTCGATCGTAATGAAAGACGTATAAATATAAAAACTTCCGAATTTCGGGAGTTTTTATATTTATACGTCAACCATTGTCTGGAATATTGCGGGTAATTCACGGGTTTTTTTATCGAATATATCGATATCTGTCCTCCAATATATGCCATTATCAATAATATATGCCACTATAGATTGCTGAGTATAGGATCCACTGCAACCATCAAGAATATTAGTAACTAATGAAGACATATCTTCAATTTGAAGATATACAACCCAATCACACTTGTTGCGTGGAGATGTATCATTGAGTTTATTTTGTATCTGATGTCTATTGCGTGTAAAATCAATCAAGAAGGATTTTCCACCGACTGTTAATCTGGCATCTACGCAATTTGCAAGATCAGCTGACCATGTTCCTAGAGATAATAGATACCTCTGAGATCAGAAAATCTCACGCAAGTATGCATCAAGTATACATAGCTGTATATATTCCCATTCTTTATTTCGTACTATCTGATTTATTGTGGGCGATACAGTTCCTTTACTCTTTAGATTTTCCCAGGCTTGCCATGCAACATTATTTAGTTCTATTGCATATTTACCAATACCCGTTTGTCTGGTTCATCTAGTACTCTCAATTGCTGCTAATGTAAGATCTGATATCAGAACCGTTTCAGTGCTTATCGGATGACCTCATTTATTCATTTCTATATTGTAATTAATAAATTATAATAAGCAAAAGTTTATTTGATCCAACCACCCACGATATCCTCGAGTACCTTCGCGAGTTTCATTGGATCATGACGGACGATATCATCATCATTTACCATATCACACTCGATCACCTTGTATGACTTATCCTGGAATAATGAGTGATCCTTGATCTTGAGAGGATTTTTATTCTCTTCTATTTTGTATTTGAGAAGTGTATCTGCATCGATATGACCGTTGTTGACTATAGTGTAGTCGAGCTCGCTCGGATCGATATATCGTTCGATGGTATCGATGAAGTCGATCACTTCCATATTGGTTGTTTCACCTCGTTTTGTCATTGCATTGCAGATATAGATGATCTTTGCCTTACTTTTACTGAGGGCTTCTTTCATGCCTTTGCAGAGCAGGTTGGGTACTATGCTCGTATAGAGATCACCAGGCCCGATGATGATGTAGTCAGCATTCAGGATGGCCTCTCTGGCATTGATATTGATGTTACCCTCTGCTCCTACGAGCCAGGCATCGGTGATATTCTGGTCGATATTATGAGTCCGTTCTCCTGGATTTTTATCGGAGATATCGATATTTTTCTCTCCTATTACCTCGGTGCCATCATCGAATCTGACCGCCAGATCGACATCCTCGAGTGTTACAGGGATGACACGGCCTCGTACATCGAACATCTCTGCCATCACGAGTATAGCTTTTTCGAAATCTCCATCACAGATATCTGTGAGAGCGGTGAGTAGTATGTTTCCGATTTTATTGCCACCAATGACTCATTCTTCATCCTTGAAGCTATATTCGAACAGTTTTCGAACCATATCTGTATTTTTTGCGAGTGCAGCGATCGCTCGTCGCATATCTCCAGGAGGGAGAATCCCATACTTGTCACGGATAGCTCCTGTCGTTCCACCATTGTCTGCGACGGATATGATCGCAGAGATGTTGTAGTCGAGATTGCGTTTGATCCCATAGAGTACATTGAATGTTCCAGCACCACCTCAGATGGCTACGATATTTGGCATAATTATCTCTTGATTTTTAGGGTGAAAACCATACGATTATAGTGGTTTTATTATTTTAGCAACCCTTTCCCTATGAATATATTCTATCTTCTCATCGTCGTTGCTGTGCTGATACCATTTTTCGTTCGCAAGATCACTCAGGGTGAGGTTGGACTCCGAGAGTTCCTCGGTCGATATACAGATACTGTCGGTCCTGGTATTTTTTTCCTCATTCCGGGCGTCCAGTCAGTTCGCAAGGTCGATATCCGTGAACAAGTCATCAATGTCCCAGAAC
>JAYWCE010000098.1:0-3590 GCA_043780775.1 Candidatus Altimarinota bacterium
CCGAGAAAGATTTCTTTGAGGGAGTGAAATTTCTACATATGGCTATTCAAAATCTAAGAAATGAGAAAGCTCATACTCCAGCAAAAGAACTTGATAAAAATTTAGCTATTCATTACATAGTATTAGCTAGTTTAGCTTATGATTTAATTGCTAGAAATAATTAAAATGACCTCCATCCTCCTTACTCTCCTCATCTCATATATCCTCCTGTTTCTCTTTTCACACAAAATCAAGGATAACTCCATCGTCGATGTATTCTGGGGTTTTGGTTTTGTACTCATCGTAGTCATATCGTTCCTCGGTTCAGGTATGTGACTTCACCAGATAGCAATTACAGTACTTGTCCTGCTCTGGTGAGCTCGTATCGTCTCACATATCGGACTCCGCAAGTTCAAAGACCACAAAGAAGATGCACGGTATGCCAAGTGGCGGGAAGAGTGGGGAAGTGGGTGGTATTTTGTCATTCGGTCTTTCTTCCAGGTGTATATGCTCCAGATGATCCTGATGCTCGTAGTCGCAACTGCTATACTGGTGGTGAATCTCTGATTCTGAGCCGTAGAGCATGGATTGCTTCGTGCCTCGCAATGACGGGAACAGATCTTTTTGATCATTGGAGGGATTATTGCTCTTCTTTGACTCATATTCGAGACGATCGCAGACAGACAACTTGGCGAGTTCGTGAAGACAAAGAAACCTGGAGAGATATTCACCACCTGACTCTATAGATACTCTCGGCATCCGAACTATTTCGGAGAGAGCATATTCTGGCTCGGGATCAGTCTCATTGCTCTGCCGTTTTCATATTGGGGATTGGTATCATTTTTTGTTATCACGATCCTCCTCCTCTGGGTATCTGGTGTGCCACTCCAAGAGGCGAGATATGCAGGCAGAGCGAACTGGGAAGAATACAAAAAGAAAACAAGTGTCTTCGTACCATGGTGGCCTAAAAAATAACTCTGTATCTTATGCAAAAATACCCTCTCCTCATCTCAGCTCTGATCACGATCGGACTCACGACTCTCGTGAGTATGCCAGGTTCGCCATATCTCATCGGCGGTATGACACAGGCAGATATCTCTGCGATGTTCTCGACATCAGTCACGCCTGCAGGATTCACTTTTGCGATATGGTCGTTGATATATCTCTCATGGATCATCACTTGAGTGTATGTAGCATTTTCCTCTCAATCAAAGTGAAAAACAGATACAAGATCTCTTGTTCTATTCTCACTTGCGATACTACTCACGGCTGTCTGGCTCCTCCCATGGGGATATCTCTATATCGGTGTAGCACTCGTCGTGATGCTCGCTATCCTCGGACTCCTTGCATACATATTCTCTCGTACGAGAACATCGCATATCATCGTCAGATCGAGTATCGAGATCACACTCGCGTGGATCATCATGGCAACGGCACTCAATATAACAGTCTGGATGAGGTATATGGGCTGGTCACTCGGGTGACCTACCAACGTCTACTATGCTATATTCGCACTCGGTGCTATCCTCCTCATCATCTCTGAGCTCCAGTGTCGCTATAGGACGTATATCATATCAGGGGTATTCTTCTGGACGCTCCTCGGGGTCTATATGGCTCATCCGATACTCGAGATGAGATGAACCGTTGTCATATATACTATCACTATCAGCATATATATCATACAATCCATGAGAAATCAGAAAACTTCTCTGAGTGCTCTCAAATTCTGGTAAAAATTTTCTTATGAAACTTTTGCTTTTTTCGACTTTTTCCCTACTATCTCGTCACTAATTCCTAATATATTCCTATGGATTTCAAACAAGCACAAGAGATGATGAAGCTCCAACAACAGGCTCAGAAGATACAAGAAGAGCTCAGTAATACTCATATCGAGGCTGAGGTCGATGGTGTCGTCGTCACGATCGATGGTCAGCTCAAGGTCGTCTCGACAGTGATCGAGGATACATCTATCATGCAAAATCAAGCAAAACTCGAAAAGGCTATCACAGATTCAATCAACAAGGGTATGAAAAAGGCTCAAGAGATCGCCGCAGATCGTATGAAGGGGGTTATGAGTTCTATGGGACTCAATCTCCCTGGTATGTAGCAGGTCCTGTACTTTTGTAACCAAAAGTACCAAAAGTTCTTCTTTCCGTTTGTTCGTTTTGTATTCTGCTCTCGACTTGTTTTCTAGAATTTCAAACTAGGGAACATTCGAAATTCTCTCGAAAACTGCATCGACAGAATATAAAAACTCACAAAAAGAAGAAGCAAAATTTCCAAAATAAAAATAATCTTTCTCTATGCAAAACCCTAAAATCCTCCTCTCCACCACTCTCGGAGATATCACTCTCGAACTCTATCCAGCAGCGGCTCCGAAGGCTGTCGAGAACTTCGTTGGACTCACCGAGCAGTGATACTATGATGGTATCATATTCCACCGTGTGATCCGAGACTTCATGATCCAGGGCGGAGACCCCACTGGAACTGGAAGTGGTGGCAAGAGTATCTGGATGCGAGCATTCGAGGATGAATTCCTCGATAGCAGTCTCACTCACAAAAAATGAGTCATCTCTATGGCAAATGCAGGGAAAAATACCAACGGTTCACAGTTCTTCATCGTGACGGCAGCGAACGCATCGTTCCTCGACGGCAAGCATACTATATTCGGTCATGTGATCGCCGGTATGGAAGTGGTAGATGCAATCGAATCGAGCAAGACAGATCGCAATGATAGACCGACAATAGAGGTCAAAATAATAAAAGCGACTAAAATATAGCAAAAATCCCTCCCGAATTTCGTGAGGGATTTTTTTATTTCTGATAAGTATAATAAAGTATGCGTCTCTGGTCACTTCATCCGCGTCATCTCGATACTCGTGCTTTCGTCGCCTGCTGGCGTGAGTGACTCCTTGCATATCATGTTCTCAGATGATTAACAAAAGGATACAAGAATCATCCACAGCTGATGAGATTTCGTGCTACGCCTGATCCGATTATTTCTATAGAACTCTATCTCCATGCACTCTGCGATGAGGCAGATGCTCGTGGATACAAATTTGATCGAACTAAATTGGGATTTCAGAAACTTGGATTATCTGATAGATGGCAGTGATCGATGCTACTTACTCATGGTCAACTGGAATATGAGGTTAAACACCTCCGCAACAAGATACTCCTGCGTGCACCTCAAGAGATATATCGGCTTGATTGAGAGATACTCCCTCATCCAATATTCAGTCTTACTCCTGGAAGTATCGAAGATTGGGAAAAAGTAGACTAAGATATAGAAATACTCCTATGAAGGATTTATTTTTTCTTCTTCGGTTTCGGTGATGGCAGTTTTTCGAGGGTATATTTTATGACTTCTGCTATCTTTTCTCTATCCTCGAGCCACTCAGCATTCACCTGTGCAGTATTTTTGGATCCTGGATATGCCCGAGTCTCTCTATCCTCAAAGAGGTCTATCGTTTCTGGGGTCGTCTTGAGAAAAAGTGTACCATCACACACAAGTCAGAAAATATGTCCATCACTATATACACAGTATTCGCCCATCATTGCCTGGCATGTAACATTCGGAACGAGTGAGAGAGCCTCAATGAGAAAATTGA
>JAYWCE010000099.1:0-3531 GCA_043780775.1 Candidatus Altimarinota bacterium
GCAGAGTGCATTTTTATGTGATTGTTCGTTCGAAAGGCAACGGCATGATTCATCCCCAGCCTTAAAAGGCGTGGGGTTTTCTCAAAGTTGTTATAAAATATTACTTCACCATCTATCACAAGCCCTCTTATGTCTCTTCCATGTTTCATATAAAGTCGTGCTACTTTTCAGGCCTTAAATGCGGGATTATTATGATGCTCTGATCTTATGGGGTAAGTCCAAGCACCCTTTACTATATTTCCCTCTTTATCAAGTTCAAAATTTACAATATCTTCATATTGGCTATCATTTTCTATGGAAAATTTCTGATTATTATCATTCCCTCTAATGACATTCATGGATTGTTGTCTGGAAGTATGTTGATTCATATTTTCGTATTATTAATACCATTATATTACTCTTTCTTTATAATTTGTCAATTATATTTTCTCGTTTTTAATAATTTTTTGCATTTCTCTCGGGTTTTCTTATAGTAACTCTATGCCCTACTCCACCTACATCCTCCGCTGTGCTGACGACACGCTCTATACGGGGATCACGACTGATCTGGATAGACGGGTACAAGAGCACAATACTGATGACAAAAAAGGAGCCAAATACACTAAAAATCGTCGACCAGTTGAACTCATATATTCGGAAGAATACGAGAATCGCAGTGAGGCGAGCAAACGAGAATATGCTATCAAACAACTCTCACGAGAAGAAAAATTGAGACTCATCTATATATAATCACCACTATAAACGAGTATTACTATACATAGTATATAACTATGGCAAAGGTGTTTTGCAAAAAAAAAGTGGATAATATAGAAAAACAATTATACTACAAGAGTATTATTTTTTACCCCTACTAGTATGATCTCTCTCCCTAAGCAATGGACGACTATTGCTCTCTATTCTTGGCTTGCTCTCGCTACACTCTATGTGATAGTCGACAATGCCTATCCAGCTGTAGTCAATCGAATCAATAATGATATATTCATCAATGGTGCCACTCAGGGACAAGCCGCTGGATATCAGAAGGCGATCACTGATCTCGGAATCGTTATGGAAAAACAATACCAAGAAGGCTGTAAAAATGAGGTACCAGTTGCATACGGAAGTGGAAAAACAGTATCACTCTATAGTGTCGACTGTCTCAAAAAAGCGGGTGTCATAAAGGATGGTAGTGGCACTACCCCTCCTGCAACCACGGCTCCAGTAGCTCCAACTCAAAAATAAGTATCCACCACCAAAAAAATCCTCCCGAGTACTCGGGAGGATTTTTTGAGTCTAGAGCCTGGAACTACGGAGCTACGACAACTGGAGTCTCAGTGACCGTAGGAGGTACCTCCACTACTGGAGTGATCTCGACCACTGGAGCTGGAACCACTGTCGGCTCTACTCCTGTCGATGACGGAGCGATCTCTGTAGGAGGAGTAGTGATAGTCGGAGCTACCTCAATCACTGGGGTGATCTCAATCACTGGAGCTGGAGCTCCTGTAGGAGTCGGAGTGATGGTAGTCGTAGGAGTCGGTGTGACTGTGGTCGTCACTACTACTGGAACGACTGGAGCCGCTATAGCTCCACTCACCGTCATCGTCATCTGCAGAAGAGCCTCGAGTTGCTCCTTGGTGATACAGGTCTCGTTCCCCGTCGTACCGATACAGAGCGTCTCGGTATGTGTCTCTCGTGTCCATACTTGATCAAAGTATCCACGTAGAGCAGTGATCTGGAGGACGATGAGATCGCGGATCAGGTGTACACCCGTCATGATTGCCGAGATAATCGTCTCCCGTACATCTCGTGCAGTATTCGCAAGTGCTGCGAGGTAGTCAGTATTATTTTCTGCTATAGTATGAGATACTGGGATGAGTGTCTCTGTGGAATTTCCATATGTGACCGAAGGACTGAGAAATATAAGATCATTCGAGAGGGAATATGTCGGACCTATATTCGATGCTCCTGTATTTGTAGCGCTACCAGTTCCTACCGTCACATCATCATAGACTCCATCGAAGTAGGTATTCTGGATGAATACCATCACTGTTCCCTCAGATCCTCCAGCAAATCCGGTGAGTGCCTTACCGATCACATGTCCAGCACGAGTCGCTCGCATACCCACACCTGGGATATCCGATGTCGTGATATAGTCACCTGGCTGGATATCTCCGTTCTTCGTAGATACCTTGACTGGCACACGACCAGAGAGACCGACGATGACTGGTTTGCCAGTACCATCTGCTGCACCCATCACGAGTCCTGGCTTGGTAGAAATAATACCAAGAGCCTTACTATCGTATCCTTTAACTGATTTCTGTACCTGAGAGACTCCGTTGCCCGCGAGTGAGACGATATCTCCCTCATGGACAGTAGTATCACTCGTATAGTAGACCTCGGCGAGATCGGCACCACGGATACGGTAGGCGATGAAATAGCTCCCCGCTCGTACAGTATTGGTACCACTCACAGCGAATTCTGCCCACTGGAGATTCACGACGCCTGCAGTTGCACCATTGGTGATGATGACACTGACCCAGAGTGGATCATCCACACCACTTGCTGCAATGAGTCCTGATGCCACTCCACAGCCGATATTCGCCTGAGCAGTTGCACCCTCTGGATCATAGGCAGCCATGCTACAAGTGGCTCCTGCAGGGGCTGTCACAGCAAACTTGAAGTCAGCAGCAGTTGGTCCATTGGCATTTAGATTGTACTGGATCACCCATTGCTCGTTAGCTCCGATATTCATCGAGAGTTGAGTATCATTGGCAAGAGTGGTCGTCGCATTGGTCTGATCTGCGGTCTTGCGGACGATGACCTGAGTCTGATCATCTCCATCACCGATACTAGACCAAGCCGTACCATTCCAGATGAACGATCGACCCGTATTTGGCCTGACTCGACCTCCTCAGATAAGGAACTCAACGGTACCGATATTGTTCACATATGCCAGCTTACCTGCCGTAGTGACTGTTGGGGTCGGAAGCGTAATCGTCTGATCTGCGACTGTCTGATTCACATTGAACGTCGTGAATACATCGACTGTCGCTGCAGCTGTACCGATCGCACCACCAGCGGCGAGATTGGCGATCGTAGTTGCAGTGAGCGTCTGAGAGCCATTGATGGTGACATTGTTCGAGAACGTCTTGTTACCTGCAAATGTCTGAGTCGTAGTCGAGACAAGTCCTGGATTGGTCGCATCTGCGGTCTGGAGGATCAGGTTGGATCCTGAGATCACCGCTCCATTCGCAGACTTGGCGACTGAGTCTATCGTCCCAATCGATCCGCTCGTGAGATCAGATCCACATACCCATGCTGTTCCATTGTATTTGAATATCTCACCATTGAGACATCCATTGGCTGCAAAGTCCGCGAAGAGGATGGTACCATCGAGGATCTTCGTAGAGTTCACAACACTTGCTCCGATCGTGAAGAGTCCAGCAGACGAGAGAGTCGCATCTCCAGAGAGAGTCTGAGCGGTTGGGATATTTGACGCATTACCGATCCAGATACTTCCATTTGTCAGACTATTCGAGAGCTTGCCATTGA
>JAYWCE010000100.1:0-3491 GCA_043780775.1 Candidatus Altimarinota bacterium
GCTCTGATCTCCTCCTTGCGACCTGCGATATACTCCGAGCGATATGATCGTTGTCTATTGCCAATATAGTCGTACATCCGCAGTTGTCACCCCAGCTCATTGCGACTCGCGAGATAGCATCGAGTCTGATAGTCCTTGCGATCAAAAATCCGAAATAACTCAGCTGCAATATCTATATCATACTCATCAGGAACAGTATCGATCTCAGCAAAGAGAAGCTCTCGATCATTCGCGATCGATATCATCATCACCGCATCCTCGTTCGTGATGTCGGCCTGTGAGAACATATATCACGTGATATCGACTCACCGTAACTGCAGTGGCTCCTTGGGAACAAGCCAATGAATACTGACACTCGGGAGATACTCCGCAAAGAGTGGAGCCAGGAAACGGAGGGCCGCTGGGAGGATGAGGAGTGGATTCGCATGCTCATATATCTCCACGAGTGTATATGGATCGAGGTGATCGGTATGAGCATGAGAGATATAGATGGCATCGATGGTAGAGATTCCCTCAGGATCGAGTTTTATTTTTGCATTGCGTTCCATGAGATCGCCCACAGCGTAGTCCGAGAGCCAACTATCGACGAGGATCCGTACATTGTCTCAGCTCGCATTCGCGATATCGACGAGGAACTCGGTGTGCCCGAGAGGAGTGATGATCATAGTGGAGTGAATAGAATTCCCTCCCGAATATTCGGGAGGGAATCATGTAGTATTATTGTTGTTGTGATTGTGATTCTCGCATCATTTTTTTAACTTGATCGAGGAGTCAGTTTTTCTGATTGGCGATGATAGTCTGCATCTGTTCCATGACAATCGGCTGTATATACTCTGTCATCTTGCCGACGACATATCCTGGATGAGTCAGGGTAAAATATCCGATACCAAGGATGAGACACCACTTGAGCATCCGATACCAAAAAGCTCGACTCATGCGAGCCTGATTGGCTACGAGCATCGCATATATCGCGTCGACTTTTTCTGCTGAGGTGAGATCGGTAGACATATGATAATAGTGAGAATAAGGATTACTCTCCTGAAACTACAGGAGTCGCTACTGCGGCCTGAGAATCCAAGAGGACGATGAGTCCAGTCGAGAGGATCGAGAGTATGAGAGCAACGACGGTGATCGTGATGATGACTTTACGCATAGGAAAATGAGATGAAATATTATTGAGAAATAGAGGAACTACCCGTATTGAGGCTTGGACCGAGATCAGCACCAGACTCAGTGAATGCTGAATCTGTAGGGGTGAGTGCCTCGATCTCTTTTGTGAGTTCTGAGAATGACTTGGTATTCGTTGGTACTGTGACTTTTTTATTCGATGGAGTCAACTTTGCTCGAATATCGAGATCAAAATGAGCAGGCAGTTGTTCTGAGAGAACATCGAGAATGATAGCAAACTTCTCCTTTGCAATAGCGAGAGCAAGGGTCGCATTCATCAGGGTCTCCTCGCCTGACTTGACGACTACTGGGCCACGAACCATACCTCCAGTACCACTCGTGAGATCAGCCGTGAGAGAGCCAAATGGTGCCGTACCGTTGATTTTCAGACTTTTCAATTGGTCATCTCCAGTCATTCCGGACCACTCGATCGTCCCGACGACTGCCGAGAGCTTGCCAGTGAAGTGATCTCCATCGACCGTGTGTCGGAGCGTCACTGTCATACCCTGTGCTGATGCCTCGAGCGAGAGCTCATGGAACTTATCTCCAGTAGAGTCGATATATCCAGTGATCTTACCCATTTCTGCATCCGCCTGACGAACTCCTCCGTCGAATGTGTATCGATTATCTTTTTTGCTATAGTTGAGTTCCATAGTGATCTTCTCCACGGGATTCGAGATACGGATCTGTCCTCCATCCTCACGGCGTGTCATAGCGATCTGAGCCACGAGAGCTCCCGATACTGAGAGCTCTCCATCGAGAACAGATAGCCGAGGATTGGCTGGATCGAAGGCGATCTTCCCTGAGAATGATACTGTCTCCAAATTCTTGGTGAGAGTTGTAGCATCAGCGTCAGTCATCCCTGTTCCAGCAAGATCAACAGTCAGTTGTTTCGAGAGGGCGAGGATATGAGCTCGATCGAGCTCGACAGACCAGTAGTGGAGTGAACCACTCATACCGAGATCTGCCATATCATGGAATATCGGATAGTCAGTTGCATATTTCTCTATATCTATGAGAGACTTGGTGAGAATATTGCGACCCATATTGTATCCCATGAGCTCCTCAGGAGTCATACCGATATTAGCCTGTTCAGTGAGAGAGAGCCAGGTATTTTCATATTTTTTGAGTACCGTTTTGATATCATTTGTCATCATACCAGCATCGACGAGATTCTTGTATGATAGATAGCTATCAGCCCCATGAGAGATGACACCCACCTCGTCTGCAGAGATCGATCCAGAGCTCACGAGTGAAGTAAAAAAGACACGAATATCGCGAAAAAATGACTCCGAGTTGCGACCATCGATGAGTCCAACATACTCAGATGCAAAGCTCCCACTGAGTATCCCAGGAATACTCACCGCTGAGCGGATAGATCCGTCGATGCTCTCGTGCCGATTGACTCCGAGGAGTGTCCCAAGTTCATCAAGAGAGGTTATGCTCGAGTGGATATGAGCCCGATAGAGACCCGTGAACGAGCTATCATTTTTGCTCCACGGGAATGTACAAGAAGAGATGAGAACGAGTAATATAGGAATGATGAATATATTTCGCATAGAGTGGAATAGAAGATAGAAAATATGACTCAATTATAGGAAAAAATGGGGAAATCGCAAATGTTTGGGCATTTTTAGATACTTTTGAGTTTCTCTCTGAGAGTATCACGAAAGAAGATATGTGAATCTCTCATCTTGGATTTTTCTCGGTCATAGTCTCGAGTGAGCACCTCCCATCGTGACATACACTGTTCGAGTGTCATCTCCGAGGCTCGCATCGAGAGGTGTCCGAGATCGAGCATATCTATGAGCTGATCTGTCTTGGGACCGTATGATATCGGGATATAGGGTATCTCATGAACACACGAGAGGATCCCAGCATGGAGCCGCATACCGATGACAGCATGGAGAAATGGAAACATATCGAGTGTCTGAGTGATATTCTTGGTAGTATTGTAGGTTTTCCCACTCATCACCTTACGTATGAAGAGAGTATCGTTCTGCTCTTCTTCCCCGTTGGTCGAGAACACGAGGAATATCGGTTTGAATCCGAGCTCTACGAGCTTGTCATAGAGTGCTGGTATCACAGATTCACCTTCACCAAGGAATCCTCATCTCATAGAGATGCCAACGAGCTTGATAGGAGAGATCGGTTTGGCGAGCTCTGGTGGCTCATAGAGAAATACGATATCCTGTACCTCGACGGATGGGATCTCGAGAGCATCGAGGAGTCACTTGCTCCGCTCATCTCGAACGAGTATGAAGTCGCCAGGTACGAAGAGTTTGCGGAGTTTCATCTTGTTGCGGACCTCAGTGACCTCGAGT
>JAYWCE010000101.1:0-3475 GCA_043780775.1 Candidatus Altimarinota bacterium
AATATATCCTTTGGGAGCATTATCCGAGATGGTTACGAGTACTATTTTCAGCGATCTGAGCCATGAAAAAATCCTCCAGTGGTATATCGAGATTTGATATTTTCATATTTGCGACCAATCTTCATTCACAGATGATGCCAAAACTATCACAAATAGTCTCAACATCAGAGAGGATATGCGTATTGAAAAATATAGTTTTCTTGCCTGCCTTGAGTTCCAACATGAGATCCTTCACCATCTTGCGACCGATCGGATCGAGTCCACTCATCGGCTCATCGAGAAAAATAATATCTGGATCATGGAGAATCGCCTGAGCGAGTCCGATACGCTGGAGCATTCATTTCGAGTAGGTATTGAGACGTTTTCATCGAGCCTCTGTGAGTCCTACTTTTTCGAGTGCCCAGGTTTTTCGCTCTTCGAGTTTTTCACGAGTGAGCGAGTAGAATCTCCCATTAAAATCCAGAAACTCATCCCCAGTCAGATACTTGTAGAGGTAGGTATTCTCAGGCATGAATCAGATCCTAGACTGTACGGTTGTGTCTCGTGGGGACTTCTCGAGGATCTGTACTGCTCCGCTAGTTGGCTCTATGATACCGAGAATCGCCTTCATGGTAGTGGTCTTGCCAGCACCATTGGGACCGAGAAAACCGAATACTTCCCCAGCATGGAGAGACAAGGAAATAGAGTGAAGAATTTCAGATTTTCCGATTTTTTTTGAGAGATTTTGGAGAGAGATGACTGATTGCATACTATTGTTTACGGATTTGGATACGGATCTCAGCTACCTCATAGCCAGCTGGGATACCTGAGACGGACACATTCGACATCGGGAAATCACAGAACATCCCAGTAGCATCATCGACAAGATGAGCATGTGTAGCATCATTGCACTCGTAGTAGGTCTTGCCATTGATCCCAGGAAACCTACGAAGCACTCACTCCTCAGCCATTGCCTCGATATTGCGATATACGGTAGCTCGCCCGATTTTTGGTTCACTGATACGTACCTCATCGAATATATCATCCGCCGAGAGGTGTCGGCAGGTACAGGTGGTACAGATGATATCACGATACTGGTGGGTTCTCATATACCCCTGATTATGATAATAAATCTCAAAAAAGCAACTAGAGTTTTGTGACTTTTTTCGTTTTTTTGTCTATACGAAATAAAGCTGAGTCATTATCCATATCATATCCATATCAGGGTTGAGCAAAGTAGAGATACCATGCTCAGCTTCCATCAACAAATCCTGTCACTGTTGTTTGATAGAAGGCTTTATTTTTATTACTAATAGTAAAGAGTGTTTTCTTGGCTGATGTAGAAAATATAGACACAGCAAGTGATCAACCTTCATCTGAAGCGGATTGATATCGCCTCAAAACAATATTATTTTGAATTATTTGATCAATACCATACCATTCTCAAACTGCTCCAATTGTGTATCTAGATAAGAGTTGAGGTTGTTGTGTTTTGCAATTATACGAATATAGCTCTGCCCGTTCAGTATACTTTCACATATACATATCTATTTTTGTGTTTGATAGTACATTTACTACATAATATAAAATCGGTTCTCAGTTGGCTATATACTCCTTTCGGACATCTTGTACTGAAACCTCATTTGCTGGATATACTACTGTTATATTCTTATAGACTGGTCAAGAAAGAGTATTGTCAGCACATATTGCATCGGTATCGGCTCCTGCGAAAGCATGAGGAGCAATAGAGAGAAATAGGAAAATTGAGAAAATGAGTTTTTTCATGGATATATAGGTTATAAATGGAATTATTTGATCGAATATTTGTCACCGAATGAATCAACGAACATCCCATCTTCGTGTTTCATCTTGTTGTGCCACTCATCAGGATCACCATAGTCAGCGAAGTCCCGATACCATCCATGAGCAAATCGAGGCTTGTGAGCTGACTTGAGTGGACACCAGTATCGCTCAGTACGAGCACCGATCTCAACTGCATACGCAAATACTCCATTCACGTAGCTACAATAGAGACAGTTGATCTTCTCGAGGAGATTGAGATAGTCGAGAAATCTGCGATCATAGGTGATATATTCTGATCGCCGGACATGAGGAATACGATAGAGATAAAAGGCAATGAGCTGATAGATACTGAGGCAGATATCGAGGAGGAGTGTCGGGATGATAATCGCATAGATAAATGGGATCGAGAGAATATAGCGAACATGAATCCACTTGGTAGGGACGAGATACTTATAGAGGGGAATTCTCTTGGCCTTATTTTTGTTCGCGAACATCTCGAGGAATATGACCTTTTTTTGTTGCAGAATGAATCCATATTTCTCAGAGAGTCGATCATATTCTCATTTGAGGTCATTGTTGAGGGATTCGATTGTGAGGAGAATTTCTCGGATCTTTGATTGCATGGGGATATTGGGATTTAGGATTTGCTACTCGTTACCAGAACCGACGATCACCTTTGCATGTCGGAGTACACGATCTCGGAGCATATATCCCTTCTCGAATTCCTGGATGATCTTTCCCGATTCACCTGGCATCTCGGTCATCACATCATGACGATCTGGATCTACTTCTTGTCCAATCGAGGCGAATACCATAACTCATTGTGATTCGAGGAACCGCTGAAATCCTGAGAGCACAGAACGAATCCCATCGATGAACGTGTCTCATTCGATGCCTGTCTTGAGTGCGACGGCTCGTTCGAGATTATCAACTTGTGTGAGGAGTGGAGAGAGGAGCTTGGCCGAGAGGAAAAATGCCATATCGGCCTTGTCGCGTTCAACTCGCATCAATAGATTGGCATAATCAGCCTGTGATCGAGCGAGAGATCACTGGAGTTGAGTGATCTGCTCAGATGGATCTACGGGAGTATCTTTTCCGATATTGCTCGTGTCATCTTCTGTCTGATCCGTGATCACCTCGAGCTCATCGACGATAGCAGAATCTTGTGGCTGTTGTTGTATTGGATCGTGTGTTGTCATGAGATATGTGTATTAGGAAATTATGAGAGAGAAAAATACCGAATTCGGTATTTTTCTCTCTTGAATGAGTGGAATAGCAATTAGCTCTTAGAGTTTTTTGTGGGGGTTGTCTTGGCTGTCTTTTTGACTGGGGATGTGGTCGTATCTGAGGATCTAGTCGTATCTGAGAATGTGGATTGTACTCGAGAATATGCATTCGTGAGCTCTTTGCGTACAGTAGATAGCCAAGAGTCTATAGTGGATTCTGGTATACCCGTGAACGAGGCCGCTTTAGACTTGGCAGCATCGAGAGTGGATTGACTTTTAGTATAGAATGCCTGTGCAACCTCGAGGAGTTCATCTTTTTTAGTGATTCCATCTTTTTTCGCATTTTCGATATGTCACTCGAGTGTTCCGGAGAATTCTCCTACCATACTTGAGACTTTTTTTTGAAGATCATCGAAATTATCGACATCATCGAAATTATCTTTTGCGAATTCTTTTATATCTGAGAA
>JAYWCE010000102.1:0-3461 GCA_043780775.1 Candidatus Altimarinota bacterium
ACACCGAGAGCATCTCTAATAAGAATACGATATACTCATATTTTTTTGACGATATTAGTGGGTATGGCATCTACACTCGGGTAAAAAGAAGATCCAGAATATACAATAGTACCGCTAATATCATCAATTATATTAATAAATATGGGACCCTTGGAGGCTATACTGGTACGATCTTTGAGAATCTTGAATAGATTCAATCGAACAGGATCAGGACTCGTAACATCTATATCAGTTGTGGTGGATTCTGACTGTTGGAGTGACATAGAGTAATACTCTGGTGTTATCTGGAGCTGAAAAGTACTTGACTCGAGACGTATCTCTGAGCCACCAGGAAGTGGTACTATATAGTGAGCTCGCAATGAAAGTGTCACCTCCATTCCCTGTGATGTTACAATAAAAATAGCTCACTTCTCTCATACGGTAATATTATTTGGTGAAATATCCAGGTATTTCTGAAGTGCTACTCATTCAATTTTTTTACCATTCGCAATACCCGATATTATTTCCATATGAGCTATAGTACCAGGCAATACAGTAATCGGTGTATTGTTTTTTTGCAGAGAAAACTCAATGGAGATACTCTCTCGTGGCTGCATGCTGGATCTCGGAAGATGGGGAATAAGTCGTGATCCCGCATAAAACGTGGTCAGAGCACCCGTATCTGAAGCCATGTTGGCTGCTGGAAAAATAGGTAGCGTAGTGCTCCGACTATCGAGCCCTATGATTGATGGACCACATGAGCCAGCGAGAATACGAGGCGGAAACTGAGCCTTGATCCAACACATGATCGCACTCGGCCACTCAGACAAGGGAACACCATCAGGTGGACCACACTGTGTAGCTGGACTATTATCACTTGAGTTTTTACCTGATGATTCTTCTGATATATTTACTCATTCGATTTCTCGGAGTCGAGTATTATATTCATCCATAACTAAGCTACTCGATCCTTGAGAAAAATCAGCACCAAAAGATGATGGAAGGCCAAGATAGGCAATCTCATATTCTTCTGAGAGTGATGGAATCTTTGGTGGAAGAGCTCATACTGATGATGCTCATAGGGTTCCATGAGAGTAGGAGAGCATTGCCTGTATAGCTTCTTTATATTTATCTGAAATATCAGGTTGGAGCCAGTTTTTTGCCTGAAGGATCTTGGTAATCATACCATCAGAGATATAAGTATTCCAGTCAACGAATTCTACTGGTAAAACTCATGCTGAAAGGTATGAATTTGCTTGTATTTCTTGTTTTGTCAATACTGTTACGTTTTCACGATCTATAATAGATTGCCAGTCTAGGCGAGATGTTTCCCTGATCCATGCTCGGGCACTTGGGATATCCGTAGCTGATATATCAAAAAAATTGGGATAATGAATGCGAGCAATATTCCCTTTTGGAGTCAAGAATTCTACATATCGAACCATATCCACAGGAAGTGATGGTGTCACTGTATTCACTTTTGCGGCCACTATCTCCTCATCTGTTGGGGAAATATGTTTATAGAGGGATGGTATCGTGTGGAATGAGAGGTTTTTGTACAGGGTACTATCTACCGTTGTAGTCGTCATATCATCACCGTTGCCACTCGTCTGGGTGGTGATACAAGTATTGGCACTCCGAGCGATCTCCTTCCCATCGAGGGTCAATGCCCCATTGTTACAGCTCGATGGAGTATAGCTCGCGAACTCCGCAACACTCGAAGCAAAATCAATCGCTACAGGAGCAGATGCTACATTCGAGATACATGTATAGCGAGGACTCATAGAAATAGCCTCAGGCAGACTGCATAGTCCAGATTGTCGATTCCACTCCTTCGGATAAGCGGTATTACAAGTTTGTGTAGTGCTAAATGCAGTATCACCATTACCCGTTGATACTTGCTCAGTATAGGTCATCCCACGGGGTGGGTTCAGTGTGTATTGATATCATCATACGAGACAATCATTCACAGATCAGACTGATATTCTGTTTGATTCCTTCATGCCTCAGAGAGAGAATATTGGAGCAGTAAATCATGTAAATATCGTACTTTCAGGAAAAGTATCGAGTACTTCACTCGGATTTCCCGATCATAGAGCAATACGAAGTATACTGTTTCAGCCCCAATACGAATCAATTTTTGGCTTGCCGTTAGGAAAACAGTTCGGTTGCCCCATACGCACGAGGATCTCTGTATCTTTTTTGAGAGTCTCGATCTGAGATTCTGTTTTCGAAATATCGAAAGCAACATTTGCCTCAACGAGCTGTGAACGCCCAAATTCTTTTATCATACCAGTGGATCATCGGGCAATAGTACATTCGAGTGGATCCTGGATTTCAGTACTTTTCTTACCAAAAAAATAATTCTGAGAGATGGTAGTAAAAGGACTATTTCTATCATTTGTACCAGATCCTGATTGTACCTCATCAAATATAGGAATGCGTCGAGCATACTTGTTACCCATCAAAAGCATATCAATCTTCTTCTCGAGAACATTATTTGTCTCACGCAGAGTACTGCGGGCAATCTCATCCATTAGGGTGATTGATATCGGCAATAGATCAGCTCGTACGGTAGATCAACTTGTATAGCGACCTGCATTATGGACAAAGAGGAGTTCATCTCAAAGGGTTTTTTCATTAAAAATTCACTTGAAATTTTTCAAAAATCATAAAATAACATCTTTGGACTGTATATCCGGGAGTCTCCTGATCTCCTCTTCAGAGAGGGTATCATTGCCCTGTGAGAGTCAGAGAGATGCATATGTAGCGCTTATATCTGGGTCTGCATTTTGTTTATCAAAAATAGACAGAGAAGCAGAAATATTTCTAAGTAAATATTTCGTAAATCGACTATATGCTATATTTTCTGCATTCTTCATAGCAAGAGCATACTGGAAAAGACCTCGAGAATGGATACTCTTGGACTCAGAGAATCCATCATAGTAGAATACCTTCGGGGGTATATTCGAAGGAGCAAATTTCCCAGATTTGGTATAGAACTCATGCGTCTTGTCGAGGAATTGTCCGATCTTGCTGATATCAGTAGCCCCAGACCAGGTGCGTCCGACGGCAGGATTGATGACACCATGCCAGATATCTACCGCCTCAGAGCCTGCATCGGTCTGATTATAGCTATATCGAGTACTCTTCGTATCATAGACGAATACCTTGTCAGTGAAGTCGACATACGGATAGAGACTCGGGAAGCTCGTACCATCTTTCTCAACAGTAGGAATAGGGATGTTCCCGATCAGTACCGTTCCGACGAGTGATGATGTTCCCTTCTCACCATCACCCTCATAGTAGAGGGTCTCGTTTTTGGCGGCGATAACTGCAACAGGCGTACCTGGATCAACGACGAGAATAGAGGTCCGTACTCCTCCGAGATATCCTGCGATATCCTCGGCATATTTTTTGATACGATTCCTCTCTGCTGCATAGGTATCACGATCGATGATGATCGACACGATATCCCGATA
>JAYWCE010000103.1:0-9443 GCA_043780775.1 Candidatus Altimarinota bacterium
ACAACAGGGGACAAAAAAGTCCTCAAAATCAAGCCAAAAGTAGTGGCAAAAAAACCAACTGATCAGGTATCAGAACCAGTAGAGGAGACTGTATCCCGACCAAAAATCATCGCTCGAAAAATCGAAAAAACTGAAACTGTAGAAGTTGCAAATATTTCACCTGCCTCATCTGAAGGAGAGAGACCAACCGCTCGACTCGTCTCACGAGAGCATGCCGGCGAGGGGCTCATGCGATCGATGATGAAGACACAGGCAGCTACCAACTCGCCACTTGCTCGTGAGCAAGACACGACCAAGAAGCCACTTATCTCATTCCAGAAGGTGCAGACAGGATTTCGTCCGCTCGAGAACCGTCCCGTGATGCAGCTCCCACCCGAGGAGCGTCGTGGAGCTCGTCCACCTCGTCCTGCGGGTTCTTCGCCTCGTCCTTTTCCATCACCATCTGGTACGACTACTCCAGCCGCTACGGGTCCAGCACGACTCCGTGACTCATCCAAGCCGATGTTCCAGCGTGATATCGGATTCTCGACACCATCTCGTGATGGTACTGCCAAGAAGTGAGGCAAGGGAGGATCTCGCGACTATGATGATAATAAAAAGAAATCTCTCAAGAGTGTCGGAGGGGATGCGGATGATGGATCGTTCCGCCGTGGACACAAGCAATCCAAAAAGCAACAAAAAGCACTCGAAGATGTGAAACAGATTCTCGTCGACCGTACGGGTCAGGAGGTCTCAGTTGGAGATATGATCTCAGTGAAGGAGTTCTCAGACAAGCTCGGAGTCTCAGTGGTCAAGGTGATCGGAGAACTCATGAAAAATGGAGTCCTCGTCACTCTCAATGCACCGATCGACTTCGATACTTGTTTTCTCATCGGTGAGGCGTTCAGTATCAAGGTCACCAAGGAGATATCTGAGGAGGTATCAGTGTCTGACCTCATGGACGGCAATATCGCAGATCTCATCCATGAGGATGACACAGCCCATTGGATCACTCGTTCACCGATCATCTCGGTGATGGGACATGTCGATCACGGAAAGACGTCCATCCTCGACTATATCCGCAAATCCACTATCGCATCAGGGGAGGCTGGAGGTATCACACAAAAAATCGGGGCGTATCAGGTGACCAAGGACGACAAGCGGATAACATTCCTCGATACTCCTGGACATGAGGCGTTCACGATCATGCGTGCTCGTGGAGCCAAGCTCACAGATATCGCCGTGATTGTCATTGCTGCAGACGAGGGGATGAAGCCACAGTCTATCGAGTCAATCAATCACGCGAAAGAGGCAGGAGTACCGATCATCGTTGCACTCAACAAGATGGACAAGCCAGGAGCCAATATCGATATGATCAAGGGGCAACTCGCAGAACAAGGTCTCCAGCCAGAGGATTGGGGAGGGACGACGGTCGTAGTACCAGTTTCAGCTCATACAGGATTCGGTATGGATACACTCCTCGAGATGATCCTATTGCAAGCAGAGATGCTCGAACTCAGAGCTAACCCAGATCGTGGAGCAGTCGCAACAGTTATCGAGGCACATATGGACGCGAAGCTCGGATCTGTTGCGACAATCCTCATCAATACAGGTACTATCCACAAGACTGACAATATCGTCTGTGCAGGGGCCTCTGGTCGTGTCCGGACGCTGAAGGACTACAAGGCTCGCAATATCGAGTCTGCAGGTCCAGGGACACCTGTCCAGATCACGGGACTCTCAGGAGTCGTCGAGGGTGGAGATATCCTCCAGGTAGTTTCAACCCCAGAGATCGCGACTACCAGGGCCAAGGAGTACTCTATCGCCAAGAACAAAAAATCTATCCACGCATTCGAGTGAGCATCACTCGCGATGCTCATGGGTCGACTCAAGTCTGGAGCACTCAAACAACTCAAGATCGTACTCAAGACAGACACAGCTGGATCACTTGAAGCACTCAAGGCTGCTCTCAGTAAGCTCTCGACTCCTGAGACGCAGGTAGTATTCATCCATGCAGCTCTCGGTGACGTCAATCAGTCAGATGTCATGATGGCAGGTACATCACAGGCACTCCTGATCGCGTACAATGTGGGAGTCCTTCCAGCGGCGAAGTCAGCACTCTCTCAGTCTCAGATTGAGTTTATCGACAAGAAGGTCATCTATCATGTCCTCGAAAAGGTTGAGTCCATCATAACAGGTATGATCGATATCCGCTATGAGGAGGCAGAACTCGGATCTGCGACAGCGAAGGCAATATTCTATACAGGCAAGAATAGGTCGATGATGATCGTCGGTCTCGGTGTCGATATGGGTCGTATCGAGCCGAAGTCAAAAGTCCGAGTCATCCGAGCAAATCACAAGGTCGGATCTGGAGAGGTTGCCAATCTGAAGAAGGGGCCACTTGATGTCATCGAGGCTCTCGAGGGAGAGGAGTGTGGTATTAACTTCAAGGGAGATGTTACGATCGAGATTGGAGACAGGCTCGAGTTCTACAAGATGGTACAACGCAAATAATAAATCCTACAAAAATCCCTCCTGAATATTCAGGAGGGATTTTTGTACTAGTCGTTGATAAAGTATCATCTGTATGATTTTTCATCGATAATACCTCGGTCTCTGAGAGTATCAGCATATTTTTTCATAGTAATCATACCATCTTCAGTACTTGTTTCGATAGCATTCTTCATCTGAGTGAGCTCTCCCCGATGGATGAGGTTCCGTATGGCTGTTGTCGCAAACATGATTTCACGGATAGCAATACGACCTGTCCCGTCGATACGAGGGACGAGTCGCTGTGAGAGGACACCGATGAGTGAGTCGGCGATACGAGTACGGATCTGTTCTTCGATCTCTGTTGGAAAAAACTGGATCATACGACTGATTGTCTGGATGCTCCCTGATGTATGGAGTGTCGAAATAACGAAGTGTCCTGTTTCGGCGAGACTCATTGCGATCTCCATGGTTTCTGCATCAC
Organism: Candidatus Altimarinota bacterium; assembly: GCA_043780775.1. Lineage (GTDB taxonomy): Bacteria > Patescibacteriota > Gracilibacteria > BD1-5 > UBA2023 > JABFSX01. The sequence continues at coordinate 2,954 of JAYWCE010000103.1, forward strand.
GGATTTCACCGATCATGATGATATCAGCATCTTCTCGCATCGCTGAGCGGATAGCATTCGCAAATGATTTCGTATCTCTACCGACTTCTCGTTGAGAGATGATCGATTTTTTATTTTTAAAAAGGTATTCTATAGGATCCTCAATTGTGAGAATATGTTCCGAACGAAACTCATTGATCGCATCGAGCATTGATGCCATCGTCGTTGATTTGCCACTTCCAGTCGGTCCTGTAATGAGAAACAGTCATTGCTTTGCTTGGAGTACTTTTGCTATACTCTTTGGGATACCGAGTTCGATGAGGTTTTTGATATGCTCAGGAATTCTGCGGAGTGCAAGTCATATCTTGCCCATAGACATGTATGCATTACCCCGATAAGAGGTATTATCGGTATGGATATATCCAAAATCTATTTCAAGAGTATGTTCAAAAATAGAGAGAGCCTCCTTATTTTTATGGAGGAGCCCATAGAGAACATCAATCATAATGTTCTTATCTGGTTGCGTTTCCATTTTGCTCTTTATGAGTTCTCACTCAACTCGGAGGATGATGGGCTCTCATTCTTTTATGTGAATATCTGAAGCCCCTAGTTCGGCACATTCAGCAAATAGAGGATCGATAATCATAGTATAGTTTTATATATGTACGATTGTAGCATATTTGTTCCACAGCTCCAACAAATAGAGGTATATATTGTGAATAAAATTCAATATTGCATTTTATGGCCATTTATCTACTTATTACTGACATGACTTTGTAGCATATTTTTATGGAAATCATGAATATCGCATTATCATATCCGTTTATTATGCAGAACAGTTCACATTTTGTGCTCTCTATTTTCTACAGAGAGATACGCCCTATAGAGCACAGAACGATTTCTTCAAAAATAGATTTGCATTCCCTTCTCTTTTATATATACTCTCGCCAGCTATTTTATAGAAGCCCTTCAAAACATGTCAAAAGATGATAAGATCGAAGTAGAAGGAAAGATACTCAAGTCGCTCCCTGGAGCAATCTTCGAAGTACAGCTACCAGAAGAGTTCTCGAACATGGTTATCAGAGCCTATGTCAGTGGCAAGATGCAGAAACATCTCATCCGTCTCATCCCATGAGACACTGTCACCGTAGAGCTCACTCCATATGATCTCACTCGAGGTCGCATCACCTTCCGCAAACCCAATGCAAACGCTCCACAGCGTACTCCTGGTGCCACTCAACATCGCAGATAATCCCCCCAGCTTGATTCAAATCAAGGAATGAGAAATACAGTATCATTCCTGATTAAACTCGTAATATTACCCTAACTTTTCTACTCATGAAAGTCCGACCATCCGTCAAAAAAATCTGTGAAAAATGTGTAATCATCCGTCGTAAGGGTGTGGTTCGTGTTATCTGCTCAGAACCAAAGCACAAACAGCGACAAGGGTAATCGGACGGAGGATAGATATCCTCTCTCAACTTCATAATTATAAAATTCTAACATTCCACCTATGGCTCGTATTGCCGGAGTAAATCTCCCTGATTCTAAACATGCTGAAATCTCCCTGATGTATATATTCGGTGTAGGTCGTTCACTTGCTCGCGTTATCCTTACCAAGGTAGGGATCGCTCACAACAAGAAGATGAGCGAACTCTCAGAAGCTGAGCTCGACCTCATTCGTGAGGAACTCAAGAGTTATGTGATCGAGGGTGACCTTCGCCGTGAGATCTCTAGCAATATCAAGACCCTTCAGGATATCGGATCATACCGTGGATCTCGACACAAGAAGCGTCTCCCAGTTCGTGGACAACGCACCAAGACTAATGCTCGTACTCGTAAAGGAAAAGCAGTTGCGATCATGAATAAGAAAAAATAATTATCAGAACTCAGAACTTAGTATTTAGAGCTTAAAAAAATAAGCTACTCCTCTAAGATCTAAGATCCAAGCTCTAAAAATCTAATCTCCAATCTATGGCTACTCCAAAACTCCGCCGCTCAAAAAAAACTCGTAAGAATATTCCAGAAGTGAATATCTTCGTTACCGCTACTCTCAATAACACTCATGTGGTCGTTGCATCTCTCGATGGGCAGGTGCTCACTTGGGCAACTGGTGGTAGTTCTGGATTCAAGGGGGCTCGTGAGGCAACTCCATATGCAGCTCAGATCACGAGTGAGAATGCAGTAGGTAAGGCAAAGACACTTCACAGTGTCGAGAAGGCTAATGTCTATGTCAAGGGTATCGGTGCTGGTCGAGAACAAGCCGTCCGCGGTATTGCTATCGCTGGTGTCGATATCGCAGCTATCTTCGATATCACTCCAGTTCCACACAACGGATGCCGCAAGCGTAAGGCTCGAAAACTCTAAAAATACTTGCTCCGTTTCAATTCTAAATCATAAATTCTAAAGTATGCGATACACTGGACCAAAAATGAAGCTCTGCCGCCGTGAAGGATACAACCTTTTCGGAGTAGAAAAGTACAACCTCGAAGACAATCATCGTCAAGTAAAACGAGGTAATAAACTCTCTGAGTTTGGTGTACAGCTCCGCAAAAAGCAAGCTGCAAAACGACAATATGCTGTATCAGAAAAGCAATTTGCTCGCTACTACCAAAAGGCTACGAAAATCACTGGAGTGACTGGTGAGCAGATGATCACACTTCTCGAGACTCGTTTCGATAATGTTGTCCTTAGAGCCAATTTTGCTCGTACCATCATGCAGGCTCGCCAGTGTGTTGGACATGCTCACTTCCTTGTCAACGGGAAGAAACTCAATATAGCATCATACCAGGTTCGTATCGGTGATGTCATCACCATCAAGGAGCGTCTCAAAGAGTCAACTCTCTACAAGACTCTCGTCGAAGAGTTCGGGGACTTTGCAAAAAAGAATGAAACAGCATCAGTGACGAGCGTTCAGTGGCTCACAGTAGATCCGAAGAAACTCTCTATCACGATGAATGCTCTCCCAGGTCCAAGTGATTTTGATAAGATGATTGATATTCAGCGTATCGTAGAGTTTTACTCGAAGTAAAAAGGCGTTTAATTCTTCTCTCCATTTCTCTCTATGCACATTATCCACTCACTCATCGGCGTACCGAAGATCTCTCGAAAGGCGACTGGTATCAATGAAGAATGTCTGACTGTTGGTCCACTTCCGGCTGGATATGGTGTCACTCTCGGTAACTCTCTCCGCCGTGTAATGCTCTCATCTATTCCTGGTACTCGTGTTACGGGTGTCAAGATCGCAGGTGTCACTCATGAGTACACAACACTCCCTGGTGTTCATGATTCTATCATCGATATTCTCCTCAATCTCAAGGGTCTTGTCATCGAAAAATCTGATTCAGGTATCGAATGGCTCACTCTCTCGAAGAAAAAAGGTGGAATGGTTACAGCAGCGGATATCAAATGTCCTGCTGGAGTCACTGTCCACAATCCTGAAATGTATATCACCGCTCTGGATGCGAACTTTGACTTCACCGCAGAGATCCGTATCGAACGCAATGTTGGATATGTGAGTATAGACGAGCTCAAGCATCGTGAAGATGATACAGCAGTGCTCCTCGTGGATGCTAACTTCTCTCCAGTTATCAGTGTCAAATACGATGTAACAGATACTCGCTACGGTGAGATCACCAATCTCGACTCACTCGATATGGTCATCAAGACCAACGGTGTGATGTCTCCATCTGATGTCGTCAAGTTCTCAGGAAAGATGCTCGAATCATATTTTGCACTCTTCAATGAAGACGCTCTCCAGGTTGGAGGCGAGTTCATCGCTGATATCCGTCAGGTGATCGAACGCGAGAAGCAAGAGGTCAAGGCAGATCTCGAAAAGGAGAGTTATACTCCAATCGAAATCATGGGACTCTCTCCTCGTACACTCAATGCACTCGTCAATGGAGATATCCTCTCTATCGAGCACCTCACCAAGTGTACTGAGGCCAAGCTCTCATCGATCAAATGATTCGGTAAGAAAGCAATGACCGAAGTACGAGAGGCACTCGCAACCAAGGGTTGCAAACTCCTCTGAGATGATTAATCCAATAGTACCAAGTATTCCAACAATCTAACATTTCCCCCCATGCGACACCGAGTCAAAAAAAATCTCCACTTCAAATGAAAAGACCAAGCACACCGAAAGAGTGTTGTTCGTAGTCTTGTGGGATCGTTCTTCGAGAATGGTTCACTCATCACTACCAACAAGCGAGCATTTGCTATCGTAGGTATCATCGATCGCCTCATCGAGGTAGCGAAAGGCCCTACTACAGAATACAACAAGATCAGATATATCACTCCTGAGGTATTCACAGAGGCAGCATCTCGTGCTGTCATGGCAATTGCTCCGAACTATATGGAACGTCACGGTGGATACACTCGTATCACTCCTCTCAAATATAGAATGGGTGACGGTGCACTCCTCGTCAAGCTCGAACTCGTATAAATAGTAGTTTCATAGTATGTAGAAAGAATATTTCCTCTCTTCAGCTATAGAAATCCAAAACTCTAAACTCCCCCTTATGAAAACTCTCTTCTCAACACAAATCCCATCTACTGACCGCCCATGGTTCGTCGTCGATGCCGCTGGTAAAAATCTCGGACGCCTCGCTACTACGATTGCTCGCAAGCTCTCTGGACGAGATCGTGTTGATTTCACCGCTCATATAGACAACGGTGCCTATGTCGTCATCGTCAATGCTGCTCAAGTAGCCGTATCTGGAAAAAAGGAAACAGAGAAAATGTACTATTCTCATTCTCAGTATCTCGGTGGTCTCAAGGAAACTAACCTCACCAAGATGCGAGCCAAGAATCCTGCTCATATCCTCGAACATGCAATCAAGGGAATGCTTCCTAAGAACAAGCTCCAGGCTGGAATGCTCCTCAGACTCCGAGTAGTTCCAGGACCAACTCATCAGTATGAGGCTCAAAAGCCTGAAGTACTCTCTGTCTAATTCTTCCATTTCGCCAATCAACTCTAATTATTTTTTCTCATGGCTACAACTCAGTATTCATACGCTATCGGTCGTCGCAAGACAGCTACAGCTCAGGTTCGTCTCTACGCTGGAAAGGGGGTATCAACAGTCAACAAACTCCCTATTGATACCTATATCAAGCGTGCAGATCTCTTCCAGACTATCTACTCACCACTCAAGACGGTTGGTATGTATGAGAACTTTCACTTCGATGTGATCGTCGCTGGTTCTGGAGAATCAGCTCAGGCTCAGGCAATATGCCATGGTATCGCCCGAGCACTCACTCTCGCAGATACAGCTCTTCGACAGGCACTCAAGGGTGCAGGTATGCTCACTCGAGATGCGAGGAAAGTCGAGTGAAAGAAACCAAGTCTTCATAAGGCTCGTAAGGCTGGATCTTGGTCAAAACGTTAATATCACACTGTTGCTCCTTCATTTTCAATAATTCTCAATCATGCCTACAATCAGTCAACTCGTCCGATCCAAAAGAAAGGATAACTCTCGTAAGAGCAAGTCTCCAGCTCTCCAATTCAACAAGAATACTCTCAAAAAAGTCATGGCACCTCTCTCTGCTCCTCAGCGTCGAGGAGTCTGTCTCAAGGTCTATACGAGTACTCCGAAGAAGCCAAACTCGGCTCTCCGAAAAATCGCAAAGATCCGTCTGACTAATGGCTACGAGGTAATCGCATATATCGGAGGTGAAGGACATAATCTCCAAGAGCACTCTGTAGTGATGATCCGAGGTGGTCGTGTGAAGGATGTTCCAGGTGTACGATACCATATCGTACGAGGTGTCCTCGACTGTCAGGGTGTCGACAAGCGTAATCAATCTCGATCTCTCTACGGTGCCAAACGACCAAAAGCAAAGAAATAGCATACTTGCGATAATTCGCAACTTGCTGAGAGGTCTACTCTCAATACCAAAAATCAACTATTAACTACAACTCATATGAGTACAAAAGGAAGTGTATCATTCTCAACACAAAACGAGCGACTCCAAAAGTTCGTCAACTATATCATGAAGAATGGTAAGAAAACTCTTGCACACAAGATCCTCAACAATACCTTCGATATCCTCCGTGAAAAGGGATATAACAATCCTGAAGATATATTCGATAAGGCTATCGATAATACGATGCCAAAAGTCGAATGTCGTCCAAAGCGAGTCGGTGGATCTATCTACCAGGTCCCTATGGATGTACCTCCAGGTCGTTCATTCGCTCTTGCATCACGCTGGATCCTCGGAGCAGCTCGTGGCAAAGATGGCAAAGATTTCTGCTACTTCCTCGCTCAGGAGTTCATCGACGCTGCTACAGAGACTGGAGTTGCTGTCAAAAAGAAACTCGATGTCTACAAGATGGCTGAGGCGAACAAGGCATTTGCTCGATTTGCAAACAATCGGTAATCTCTCTCCGGTATTCTAACTCTCACTAACTAAATAACCGAATATGGCTCATAAAAAAGCGATGGGTTCGACCACCAATGGTCGTGACTCGCAAGCCAAAAGACTTGGCGTAAAAATCTACGGTGGACAACCA
>JAYWCE010000104.1:0-9354 GCA_043780775.1 Candidatus Altimarinota bacterium
CTGATCAACAAGCCATCATCACAGATACTCTCGTATATCAGATCAGTGGTACTGATCATATCGTCGTCGAAGCAGGTATCAATGAGGGCGTAGCTCAATCTGAGGGCAAGGCAGATTTCGTGCGTATCGAGGCAGCGAAGACAACATTCAGCACTGCAGTCAAAAAAGAGCTCGATAATATCCAGTGAGCGACGGTCACTGAGGTACAATATCGTAATGTAGGAGGATCATTCGGTGACTATATCAAGTCGTCAGGGTACCTCACTCTTACACTCGCGATCCTCGCGATCTCTCTCTATATTCAGTATGCATTTCGTGGATCTATCGCTGGTATGGCATCTTGGCCATTTGCTGTTGTCACTGCTATATCACTCACACATGATGTCGTGATTGCATTTGGTCTCTATGTGGTGACTTCCCACTTTTTCCCTGAGTTCAAGATCGATACATTCTTCATCACGGCGATGCTGACGGTACTGGGTTACTCGATCAATGATACCATCGTGGTGATGGATCGTATCAGATCCAACCTCACTCATGCGAGTGCGAAGAAGAGTTCGTTCTCACCACTCATCGATATCTCTATCTGGGAGACTATGCGTCGCTCACTCTTTGTTTCATCGACAGTGATGATGGTACTTGTAGCTCTATTTTTCTTTGGTCCTGAGAGTCTCCGTGGATTTGTCCTTGCTCTCATCTATGGCACGATCGTCGGTACCTATTCATCTGTTTGTGTCGCCTCACCATTGCTCGTGGATCTCACAGGTAAGAGATAGTGTATCGCTATATATAAAAACTCCCTAATAGGGAATATAAAAACTCCCTATTAGGGAGTTTTTATATTCCCTTCCGCAGGAGATACCACCACTTCTCTGGATTGCTCATATTTTTCATCGGATCATCTTCTCTTTTGCGTGCCTCTGCGATCACAGCCGCAGAGTCTCGGTCTAGATTTCATTCGACTTCGTCACTTCGGATGATATTGATCACTTCTTCTCCGGGGAGTTTTTTGTTCTGAGTGGCTTTTGCTACTTGTGTATGATAGGCGGAAGTGTGGATATACTGAGAGAGGAACTCCTTCTCTCTATTGCGATCTTCAGTTCGATTGTTGGCAGTCTGCATCCTCTCCATGAAGCTATTGGTCTGGAACTGTTGCACCATATAGTACCCGATCAGGTAGATCAGGTAAACACTTATCATGATGAGGACAATGAGTATGTAGTGGAAACGGGAGTACATAATTTCTGCAGGAGTATATTCATATTTTTTCCTGTAGCAACGGAAACTATTATTTTGTTCCACGAGCAAATCTCTCCATAATATTCCATATCTCTGGATCTTCTGATCCCATACGCCAGAGTGAGAGGTTCTTGATGCCGAGAGACTCGAGGGTGGCGACTTCACTCGATGCCGTCGTGGCGTCAAGATACCATACCACATGATCTCTGCCTGATTCATCGAGATAGTAGAACATAGGATTGGAGCTCGTGGGATCGAGTACCCTGGAGGCTACTGATTCTCGTATGATTGTTTGGATTTTTGGTATAGTGAGTGAGATAGCTGATTCTTCTCAGAGAACCCAGTCATACCCATAGTTTCCGAGAGCGACAACGAGCTTTTCTCGGGGGATATCTCTCACGGCTTGCTCTACTCCCCGAGTGAACCAATCTCGTGATGCGATTGGACCAGGAGCGGAGGTCGACCAGTGCTCATCATATGCCATGAGGAATACGAGATCGACATGCTTGGCGATCTCTGGAAGGATATAGAGAGTATTGGAAATAGGGACATCCACAGAGAGAGTTTTTCCTATCATATGGAGTCTCGATGAGAGCCCCTTGAGGAAGAGGAGATAGTAAGGAAATATCTCTGCATCGAGATCCTCGAAATCGATATTGATACCAGCGATATGTTGTTGGACTGCGAAAGCACGAAGTCGTATTTCTAGATTTCTGCGTTTTGTCGGATTACTCAGGATAGCGTAAAGGAGATCTCTATCCCAGATATGACTCACTGGATTATGATTGCTGATGAGGATATGTAGTGGTAGATCAGGAGCATTGTTGGCGAGATATTCTTTTGTCTTTTGGAACTGATCAGGAGCTATCAGTTCCATTCCGCTCGCAGTGATGGTGAGCTCCTCCATGATGAGGGCATCGATATATGCTCGGTTCTGTTTGAGTGATGCGAGCGTGGAGTTGTCCCACTCGACTCAGAACGCGTAGACCTTCTTATCTTGCTCATCGATACTCCCAGTCCCAATCGGTGTAGGATTCAGGGTTTGAGGACCCATCCTCACGGAGGGTGGAAGTGGTATGTATGTCCGGTATGGGCTTATGATATTTTGGTATATTTGAGGGAGTGGGAGCATCCCTATGAGTATGAGACTTAGTAGTAGTATAGACACCAAAAATATCCATTTTGTATGAGTACTTCATGTTTCCGATGGATCAAAAGAGGCTATATAATTCATACTTTGAGGGATAAATATGGTACCTTCTTGAAGGTGCAATTATATGTATTTTGATGACGATTACAATTGATAGGTAAGAGATATTAATATTTTTGTAATTAGTCTTTCCATAGAAATATAATAGATTGGATAGACATTATTTTGTATTCACTGTCCCACTCCGTTCGAGCTTTCCCCACCCGATAATACCTCATTTGATTCCACTCCAGAGAGCCCGAAGGTTGATGTAGTACATAAAAAATCGATATAATACTCGTTGCGGTAAAAAATAGATAAGGAGTTTCCAACTTTCATTTTTCTCAAAAGTAAGAGCGATACAAGCAATAATAAAATCAAGTGTAAGAAATATGAGTGAGTAAGCGAGAACATGGAGGAGTGTTTCGAAGTATATCCCTGAGCCATATAAGAAATAACTCAGAGCATTGAGTATGAGGATAATGATGGTGAATATATCAAAAAGTGGAGCAACAATAGGGACTATAATCTGAAAAATGATAAAACTCGGAAAGATAAAAAATCTGAGTGCAACTGGAGTATCTGGAGCGAAGAGAGCATCAATATGCTTCCAGGTGACTTGGAGAACTCAGAATGCCCATCTAAACCGTTGTTTCGAAAAGGCTCTCCAGGTCAGCGGTGCCTCGGTATAAGCGTAGGCATATTCTTCGTGCTGGATCAAGTATCCAGCTCTTAGGATACTCACGGTCATATCACTATCTTCGGCAAGAGTGTCTTTTGAGAATCATCCGAGCTCCAGAATTATCTTCCTTCTCCATGCTCCGACAGCACCAGGCACTACAGTGATACTATTCATAGCATCATATGCTCGTCTATCCAGATTCTGACTCGTATTGTATTCAAGTGCCTGGAGATGTGTGAGTATATTTTCCCGATTTCAGACTACTACATTTCCAGATACGGCACCGACTGATGGATTGAGAAAGTGTCGAGTGAGCTTCTGAATCGTGTCTGGTGCAAAGATTGTATCAGCATCGATGACAATAACGACATCAGCACTTGTATGCTCTATACCATAATTTATGCTCTCACCTTTTCAGGCATTCATTCGTGTAAAGAGTCGTATGTTTGGATTGTTTCCATATTTCTGTTGTACTATTTGGCTCGTCAAGTCGATAGATCCATCGTCAACTACGATGATATCAAAGTGTAGGTACGTGTTCAGGAGAAGGGAATCTATAGTCTTTTCTATTACCTTTTCCTCATTATATGCAGGGACAATCACTGATACTGAAATTTTCCCAGTAGTATCGTAGGTACGACGAGGGGTGAAGTGATACGTCTCTGCAAAGGCAAAGAACATAATGAGTATAAGTCGTATGATCCCAAAAATTAAGGTCGCTATGAAAATATAGTATATACACCAAAGAAAGAAGGTAATAAAAGAAAAGGAAGTGTGATTTATATCCTTAAATAGGGCATCATGTCCTTGAACTATTGGCATGATATCGTCGCGAGAAGCTCAAAGAAGCGCACTCGCTTCAATGAACTCATACCCGAGATTTTTGAGTTTTTTTATCAGGATTGGTAGTGCCTGTATAGTCTCACTCCTATCACCCCCAGCATCATGGAGGAGTACAATATTGCCTCGTCCAGACTGCAGTTGTTCAATGACTCTATTTACGATCGTATCTACTCCGGGATTTGTCCAGTCATTGGGATCGATTCTCATACCTACCGTGATATATCCAAGACTTCTGGAATTGATGAGTGGTTGTACTTGATTCGGGGTTTCTGGTTCTATATCTACACCATATGGTGGACGCCATAGTATTGTCTTGTGTCCAGTAATACTCTCGATAATACGTTCTGTAGACATGAGCTCAAAGTCAGCACGAAGGGGACCAACTTTGGATAGATCAGGATGGGAAAAGCTATGATTTCCAAGAGTATGTCACTCTGCATAGATTCGTTGTATGATTCCTGGGTATTTTTCGGTATTCTCCCCAATCACGAAAAATGTTCCTAGAACACTTTCTTGCTTCAAAATATCGAGTATTTGCGGTGTAAAATTGGCATCTGGGCCATCATCAAAGGTAAGAGCAATTTTTTTGTTCTTCACCGCTCCATAGCGAGCGATCGTATAGGGAGAAGGAAATGTAGTGATCGTTTCATCTGTGATCAGTGTTCCTGAAAAAGAGAGTTTTCTTTTTCAGGATATTGGCTCACTCTGTAGCTTGTAGAACTCACCATTGCCAGCATAATCTATCTCATATCCATAGCCAAAATTTTCGAGGTTTTTTGCATTTTTTTGCGTTGCTGGTTTTTTGAATATGTTCCATATGCTGGGATCCTCGGATCCCATACGCCAGAGTGAAATATTCTCGATTCCGAGTAACTCGAGACTGGAGAGTGTATTATATGCTGTTACCGCATCGAGATACCAGACTTCGTGTTCTTTATTTTGTTCATCAGTGTATGAATACATTGGATTGAGGCTTCCAGAATCAAATACGATTGACTCACTTGACTCTCGCATGATAGTGTGAGCCTCTTGAAAAGTGAGAGCGATGGATTGTTTTTGTCCGATTGTCCAGTCGTATCCATAGTTCCCGAGAGTGACTACCAGTTTCTCTTTTGGTATCTCACTCATTGCTGTCATCACTCCATCGATGATCCAGTTCTGCGAAGCAATCGGTCCTGGTGTTGCACTCGACCAGTGTTCATCATATGCCATTAGGAATATCAGGTCTACACGGTTTGCAATCTCATGGAGGTCAAAACTATCGTTTGATAATGGAACATTGACTGATATAATCTTCCCTTCAGCATGAAGTATGGATGAGAGTTCTCCAAGAAATGTCAGATAGTATGGAACTGTCTTGCTATCGAGTTCCTCGAAGTCGATATTTATACCACTCAGATTGTGGAGTACTGCAAAATCCCTGAGTCCTGTTCCGAGATTCTTTCTTTTTGTCTCATCACTCAGTGTCATATAGAGAAGCCCAGTATCCCAGATATTATTGACAGAGTTATAGTTGTTGATGAGAGCATGTATGGGGAGATCTGGATCATTGCTTGCGAGATACTGTTGGGTCCGTTTGAACTTATCTGCAGCGATCATCGTCATTCCAGTATTTGAGAGTGTTAATTCTTCCATAATCAGGGTATCGATTTGTTCTTTGTTTTGTTCGAGTGAGGCAAAGCTCGCATCATCCCATTCCACTCAGAATACATAGACATTTCTATTTTCTGGAGAGCTATTACCAGTTCCATTCAGTATAGGAGTTCTCCTATATATCGGTTGTTTTGAGCTCATTGGGGGCACAAGAGATTTATGTAATCCATGTTGGGTAGTGATATCTCGGAATACCTGTGGAAGTGGAAGAATCGGATGGAGAAAGAGACTCAAACCAAAAACAAGTATAGCAAAAATAAGCAGTGTAACTATAAAAAATATCATACGTTTGGCATGAGAGACACGTTTCATAGTGGGATCAAAAAAAATAGGATGTGACATGTGGAACTCTGTGTTATAGTAGTGGGCAGTGTAGTCAGAATCCCTATGAAATCAATATAGACATACGATACTATTTCTATATACTCTCTCCATATACAGTTTCCCCACTAAAACTATGAAAGCACTCACCCAAATTTTCTGGCTCGATTTTCCTGAAGAACATGACTATCCGGCAGCTTGAGACTATTTGAGGCTCTTGTTCCCAGACGATATCATCGAGTGATATATCTTACGACTCCAGTGAGCAGATATCTCTCTGTTCAAGGCCAAGGATATATTCCGTGCCTCAGGTCTCAGTCTCCTCGGAGTGAGCAATCTCCATGTAGAGAGAGATCAGAAAAAAATCAAGAAATGAATTCTCCTCTCTCCACTCCTCCTTGTCCGTGATCCGAGAACATCCCGAGTGATCATAGCAGATGGGTACCATCGCCTCTGTGCTGTATATGCACTTGATGAAGATGCGATGATACCCTGCCAGATTACTGACTAAAACTTCTATGACTAAAACTATCCTCTTCTCAATTGTATTAGTTATCGCTTCGATTGTGGTCATCGCGTTCGGCATGACGACCTATCGCTACTATCAGGCGATCCACTCTGATGATCCGATCAGCCCATACCTCCTCGTAGAAAAATGAACCGCAACGATCAGTCGTGGCAAGATCGCCATCGATATGACCAATCCTGAGTCCTATGAGGTACAGGAATGAGATATTATCATCACCTGAGCAGATTCTCTCTCGTTGATTGCTTGGCCAGATCACTCCACGACACGTCTGGGCCCCAATTCTCGATTGACTATCGAGCGGATGCGAGTAGCAGATGACTATTCGCGTATCGAGCTCGTAGCATCACTCGAGTCAGGCAAAGTGTGGTCCAATATTGTCCGTACTCTCTATCCTGATTCTCGTGTCGAGTTCCATATACCTCGCTCTGGGACGGTTGCAGGAGTCCGTGGTACGGTATTCGAGATCAATTTGGACGCGAACTATATACACTCGATCGACCATAGCGTGGCACTCTCGAACTCGATCGGACAGATCGTGATACTACGCCCTGGAGACAGTGCCCAGGCGAACAATATCCTGAACAAAATCGGAACTAAACTCGATACCGCATGGATAGCGGTCAATACAGCAAAAGATACCGCATACGAGATACTCCGTAACACAGAGCTCCGAAATACGTATGCACTCCTGGCAGGCAAATCAGAGGTCAGCAATATCTGGGATCGATTCGTGAGATGGATGCTCTCATTTTTCTCAGGATTTGACTCAATCAGTGTCCTGTCTACGATCAGCTCAGGTAATATCACTGGTATGGCTGATATACCGAGTGCCCTGGTGATGCGATGGTATCAGTCGTTTCAGAGTACAGATTTTGTACAAGAGCGGGATCAGTTTCGGGGGGCAATAGTTTCTCTTCGTGATGATTTTACCAACGGAGATCAGATCATAGAGAGCCTGACGAGGGGGGCGATGTGGGATATGATAGTATCTTCAGGTGCCACTTTGCAAAATACCAGATGACTCCTCGATACCTACGCTAAAAAAACAGGCACTACACTCGATGCTCTCGTCACTTGAGCTCGCAGTATCGACCCTAGTAGGATCAATGAGGGTGGACGAGCTATATATGAGAGATGGATGAGATAGTTTTTTGCATTTTCTTTTGACAAATGTCCCTCATTTCATATGATGCCCCTACTTTTACTCTCTTTGGAAGTATTCGCTTCGGCGAATTGATGTTGCTCGTCCAATACCTACTGATGTAGAGTATCCGAACAACCTCTCATTATTTATATATCCCCTCTATCTATGGCTGGAATACTCGGTAAAAAAATCGAAATGACTCGTGTTATTTATAACGGAGTCTTTACACCTGTGACACTTATTCGTGTCCCAACTCTTGATGTCGCACAAGTCAAAACTGTCGAGACCGACGGATACTCTGCAGTTGTCATCCGTATGACCGATGGTAAGAAGGTAACTATGCGAGAGTTCGATCTCGATGGTGTTCTCGCGGGTGTAGTGAAGGGAGATGTACTCTCTCTTGATATATTCGATGCAATCACTGAGGTGACGGTATCTGGTATCTCAAAGGGTAAGGGTTTCCAGGGTGCGATGAAACGATGGAACTTCTCAGGAGGTCCTGCCTCTCATGGTTCCAAGTTCCACAGAGCACTCGGATCTATTGGTAAGCGAAAGCCTCGCCGAACAAAACCAGGTCAAAAAATGCACGGACATATGGGTCTCGATGGTATCACTCTCAAGCATGTGCCACTCGTCCTTGTCAACAAGGAACTCGGAGTCGTCGCTATCAAGGGGCCTGTTCCAGGAGCTCGAAACTCACTTGTTACTCTCACTTTTTAGGCTATTGGGGTTCACCCCAAGCTCTAAAATCTAAAATCTAAAATCTAATTTCTATGAAAGCTCCTCTCTACGACATCAAGGGTATACAGTCTGGTACTGTTGATCTCGAGGTATCATACTTTGGTATCACTCCGAACACGGCCCTGATGCATCGTCTTCTCGTCCTGCAACAGGCGAACGCTCGTATCAATATTGCTCATACCAAGCATCGAGGTGAGGTCGCAGGATCTACTCGCAAGATGTTCAAGCAAAAGGGAACTGGTAATGCTCGTATGGGTGATCGTCGGTCTCCTATGCGTCGCGGTGGAGGTGTTGTATTCGGTCCTCGCAATGATCGTAACTATACACTCTGTATGAACAAGCAAGAGCGTCGTCTCGCTCTCGTTTCACTCCTCTCGACCAAGGCATCTGCTGAGCAGATCAAGGTAGTGGCTGGATTCGCTGGATTCGGTGAGAAAACAAAATCAATGACAGAGTATCTCACTGCCATCACCGCTCGCAAGCCACTCTTCGCTATCACTCGTGAAGAGAAGATCTCAGTCAATGGAGCGATGAATATCCCAGAGTCACGAATCGTGAATGTTGAGTACCTCAATCCACATGATCTCCTCAAGTACTCTGATGTTATCTTCACAGAGGCATCACTCAAGCACATGTACACTCACTTCTCAAAATAATTTTCCAGAACTTAGAACTTAGTATGTAGCACTTAGAAATAAGTCACTCATCGAGTCTCTAGGAGCTAAGATCTAAAATCTAATTTCTTCCCCTATGAATTCCCTCTATTCCGTCATCAAAAAATTCATCGTTACTAACAAGAGTACTGATGGAGAGCTCAAATGAGTCTACACGGCCATGATCGACGATGCTGCTACCAAAATCGATGTCAAGAATGCTATCCGCAAGCTCTATGGTAAAGAAGTCGCTAAAGTAAACATCAACTACACTCGAGAAAAATTCCACAATACAAAAACTGGAGTACAAAAGAAAAAGTGAGTTGAGAAAAAAGCAATGATCACTATGAAACCTGGAAA
>JAYWCE010000105.1:0-9327 GCA_043780775.1 Candidatus Altimarinota bacterium
GGTTTCGCAAATAAAAATACTTGCACATACTTTCTTTAACTTGATTTTTTCTCTCTATTCTCTATGATTTGGGACTATATGAAACATATCCTCCTTCCACTTCTCGCTTTTTTCTCTCGTCTCATCATAGCGAGACATCGTCCGTATATCATCGGTGTCACAGGTACGGTCGGTAAGACGACGATCACGACGCATATTGCTCATTTGCTCTCTCGTGAACTCGGTAGCAAAAATGTCGGCTACTCACTCTACCACTACAACGGGGAATACTGACTCCCACTCACGATCATCGGAACTCACACCCCTGGACGCAATCCATTTCTTTGGGTCTGGGTTTTTGTCGTTGCGCTCTCTCGTCTTATTCGTCCATATCCTCGCTATCTCGTCCTCGAATATGGTATAGATCATCCTGGTGAGATGGAGTTCCTCTTGTCGATAGTGACACCAGATATCGCGGTTCTCACGCCAGTCGAGCCCAATCATCTCGAACAGTTTGGTTCACTCGAGCATTATCGTAATCAGAAGATGATGCTCATCGAGCACACGAGCACTCGTATCATCCACGAGTCGCTACGTCAGTATGTCGAGCTCGAGGCATTCTACTACTCACTCGGTGCTCTCTCGGATATCGATGCCTCGCATATCGAGATGGGCATCACTGGGACTCGAGCCGTGATCCACTATGACAAAAAAGACTACCCGATATCACTCCCTGCCATCGGTGCATTCCAGATCGAAAATCTACTCCCCCTCTATCCGATTGCAGATATCCTCGCGATCGATCCTACTCATATCGCCGAGTATGCAGCTCATGGGGCTCCCGAGTCTGGGAGATCGATTATCCTCTCGGGCGTGCATGATTCTACTATTATCGATGGGAGCTATAATGGGGGATATCTCAGTTTGCGTGAAGGGATCGTATCAATGCGATCATTCGTCCACTCACACCGTATCCTATTCCTCCTTGGGGATATGCGTGAGCTCGGGCAGGTATCGAGAGATATCCACGAGCAACTCGCCCATGAAATCTCTGATCTGATTCCCCATGAGAGTTGTGTTTCATTCTATCTCGTTGGACCGATGATGAGGGACTATATAGCTCCGATTCTCGAGTCCCATTTTACCGTCATTACGAGCCTCTCCTCTCGAGAACTGGGTGAGAAGATTGCTCAGGATATCAAAAAAAATAAAACTGATACGATCATATATGCAAAATGAAGTCAGAATACAATCTTCATCGAAGAGGGAATCAAGTCACTCCTCAAAAATCCAGAAGATGTAATGAACCTCCCTCGGCAGACTCCGAGTTGGCTCGTAAAAAAAGAAGCATTTTTCAAAAGTTTGGAGAAATAAATATATCATAAACAGTTCAAAAGAAAAATCTACATAATTTTATATCAAAAATATTCATCACTTTGGGTATTTTTTCTCTTATGTGTTAGCATAGGAGTATGAACAAGATTTTCTCTACCACTTTTCTCATCCTCTTCGCTCTCTCCTATCTCTCGCCGACGATCGGGAGTGCTATCGATACTCGGACATCAGGTCGTATCCTCGACAACTTCAAGGCTCAACAAGCAGATATCCTATTTGAGTCAGCACCACTCGAGATCACTGACGCGAGTAAGATCCTCGAGCAAGAGTATGCGATGAATGGGCTCGACTCACTCCGGAGTCGTCTCCAGACGATACAATGAGCCTATCAGGCCAAAAAAGATGCCGTAGGTGAGGTCAGAGTATCGCTCGAGAGTGCTCTCGCAGTACTCGCAGAATCGATCCGAGCAACTACAGAGTTGATAAGAGCTACCACGATCGATATCACTCTCAAACAGCAAAAAATCCAGCAACTCCAAGCTTATGGTATCTCGATGCGAGTCCGTATTCGTGAGCATCGAGCGATCATACTCGCCTACCTCACCAACATCTACTCAGAGGGGAATAGCATACTTGATGCTGGAGGCAATATCGACCTCATCAAGAGTATGATTCTCACAACTGAGGATAGTGACTTCACACTCTCAGATATCACATACAAGACACTCGTGACACAGATGGGACAAAAATTCGTCGATGAATATAGAGATCTCGTGAGGGCCTACTATCTCTCATCCATTCAGAATCAGAATGAATCAACTCAACTGAAAACACTCAAAGCAGGACTCGAGAGTCAGGGTGTGATGCTCACGGCTCAAAAAGAAGAACGAGAGAAGCTCCTCGAAATCACCCAAGGACAAGAGGCTCTCTATGTCCAGTATATTGCATCCCAACAACAGGCTCAAGCTCAGATCGAGACACTGTGGCAGTCAGCCAATGATAAGTATCAAGATTCGTTCGATGCTCTCCTTGCTAAATACAATTGTAACAAAGCCAAAAAAACCGACAAACAGATCGTCGAGTGTGCTCGTATCAGGCAATATTTTATCAATGAAAAAGAGCTCGCGAAGGGCGAAAAACGAGTCGATACACCCAATATCCTCGATTGGCCAGTAGAGAGTCGTCGTATCACCTCCTATTTTCATGATGCTGGATATTATCAAACTCTTCATAGTCAGCATGAGGCTATAGATATTGCTACAGAGCAAGGAACTGATATAGTTGCTCCAGCTGATGGGTATGTCACCTATGTTCTCCCACCTTCTCCAGGGGGATATTCATATATGGCTCTCAAGCATGCTGATGGACTCGTGACCGTCTATGGTCATCTCTCAGGGGTACTCGTATCCAAGTACGAATTCGTCACGCGAGGACAGCTGATAGCAAAAAGTGGTGGAGCCACAGGAACTCCAGGTGCTGGTCCGATGACGAGTGGAGCTCATCTCCACTTCGAACTCTGGAGCAACAGAGAGCCAGTCGATCCACTCCGCTACCTCTCAATCGCAGGGATGGACTACGAGACACTCCTCCCAGTTTATCAGGACAAGTTCCTCACGGATATCGTCGAGCTCTCAGGGACTGGAGCGGATACTACTCAGTACAAAAAGAAATTCAACCTGATTGGAAAAGATGAAACCGAACGACAAAAGTATCTTCTCAAAGTATATGCGACTCCTGACTTCAATAAGTGGCAACTCTGGGTAGACATAGCACTAGATGCCAACATCGATCCTAGTTTCATGATCTGTATAGGTCTCGCTGAGACAACTCTCGGGAACCATCTCAAGACAGCATACAATATTGGTAATATCGGCAATACCGATAGTGGATCTACCTACTCGTTCGCATCTGCGAGAGAGTGACTCGAGTGGATGACTGCCACATTCAATAATCGGTTCCTCGGTAAATATACCAAGTTGTCTGAGCTCTCTCGCTGGGGCAATAGTGATCGTGCGATCTATGCCTCATCGAACTCCAATTGGCACAACAACACGATCCGTTGTTTATCTGCACTGAAGTGAGAATTCGTGAAGGATGATTTTGAGTTTAGATTGAAATAGATGATAGCTTTCAAATAGAAAGCTTTACTTTATGATATTTTTCTAGAACCAGAGATTCTGGAGTCTTGGATTGTCATATATCAGATCAAAATAACAATGATCACAAGGAATATGATACTTGTCGTAGTAGTACCGATCCCGAGTCAACCAGCCTCAGTAGGCTGTGATAGGTAGTCCCCGAAAGATGCTCCGAGAGGGCGAGTCAGGATATAAGCAAGCCAGAAACAGAGGACACTATTCACTCGGAATATATAGTGTACTCCCGCAATAAGTGCTATAATTCCTGTGAATATAAGAGCAGAGTTCAGGTAGCCGAGTGAGAGTCACTCGGCAAAGAGATCGCCTGCTGCTGTCCCGAGTGCGAAAGTAAACAAAATTGCTATCCAGTAAAATATTTCTCGTTTTCTCGTGTATATCGTATGGATCGAGAGAGTCTTCTCTTTAGTATACCAGAGTCCGAATACGACAGCTAAGATCCCCCCAAAGATAATACTTGTCGTCTGAAATGATATACCGAAGTTATCTACGAGATTATCGGTAAAGAGCGTCCCAAATATACTCATAAATACTACTGTTATCCAATAGAGCCAGGGAGTATATTTCTTCGAGAGGATCTGGAAAAATAGAAAAATAAGAAGAAGACTTCACATGATCCCTGATGTAGCTGTGAGTCCGAGATCGAGACTTGTATTGAGAAAATCTGCTGCCGTCTCACCGACAGTAGTTGCCATGATCTTGATAATCCAAAATGAAAGGAGTACTTCAGGGACTTTGTTCCAGAGACTTACCTTATCAAGAGCAGATGATGCCATAGAGAGAAAAATGAAGAGATAGAAATATTTTAGTACCTATTTTGGAGGGTAATTCCTTTTGAATGGATGCTTTGACTATGAGGAGACAGTATCATATTGTCTATGGATATATTATCTTTGTGAGTTCTGATCTTTTTCTTGTTTCCAGATGCTCATTGAGTACGAGTCATCCTACTTGTGGACAGTATGTTTTATATTTTCTCGATTTTGTATCGAGTGGTGTCCAATCGTATACCTTTACACAGTCAGTGTAGGTGGCGAGCTTCGTCGTGATAGTCAGCCCTGTTGCCACAGTATCTCTCATATCTTCAGCTTCCCCCTTGTAGTACTCTTGTCTATATGAGTCACCGATTTTTTGCTCAGATTTCATCCAGATACCAACCTTAGTTCCATCTTTTCCATGGATGAATGTACCTGCATGATCTTTGATTTTACCATTTTCATAATTATCGACTTCTTCTCAGAAGTACCAGACATCCCCCGTTGTTTTGTTCTGAGCAAGATAATCTCGAGTGACCTCATGTATCTGACCACTCAGATAGACCGTATCAACATAGACGAGAGTTTTGATACCTTCAATGACTTTAGTTTCACCTGTAATTGTTATTTCAATTTTCTCAGGACCTTCTGTAGTTTGGGCTTCAAAGATCATTTTTTTCCCTACTGGTAGTGAAAAATATTTATTAGTAATATTCGTAGTAAAATCTGCGGGATTTATTAAATATCTGCTACATACATCTTTCTATATACCCAAAAACTTTACGTCTCATGAAATCAAAGATTTTTGAGTGTCGTAAAGTCATAAGGAAAGTATTAATGTATAAAGATGATTATTTTCCATCCTGATCTCGATCATTTGGATCGTTTTCAGTATCTTTCGCTTCGTTAGCATCAGTTGCTTCTGTTTCAGTTTTGAGGATAGTGCCTTTTACTGGATCGATTTTGACATCCGTTCCGTTGCTTAGAGAGACATTGTAGATAGCTACACCATTCTCATCCTCAGTCTCAAATCCTGTGACAGTAGTACCCACATTCGCAGTGAGAGCGACCTTGGTAGCGACAGATTCAGAGATAGATCCTGCTGGGGGAGCGATAGTATCGTCCTGAGTTTCTGTTTTTCCTTCGTCAGATGTGTCAGTATTTGGGGCATCGGCGACTTCCTTGTCAGGAGTACTTGTCTGTGTATTGACGTCTTGTATCTGAGGAGTCTGAGATGATGGGATCATATGAGGGATTGCGGGGTTGCTGGTAGCAGCAAACGATGTGAGTCCGATCGATCCTGCGACTGCAAGGCCTGTGAGAGCGGAGTAGACGAATTCTTTTCGCATGTGTATATAATGGTAAAAAATAAACTAGAGAGATATTGAGGATCCTCACATTCTATTACGGGATACATAGAAAGTTTCTTTCAATTTTCCTTTAGAGATATATTTTTCTCATCCATTTTATGATAACTTGATTGATCTTTCCAAGTAGAGCATTACTTCTAATCATAAAACTGATGTATCCTGCCAATATACCTACCGCCATACCTCAAAGAATATCGAGCGGATAATGAACTCCCCCGATGATACGAGCGAGAAGCATGAGAATAAAAAAAGGAAAAAGGAAATAAAAAATCTTCTTATATCCAAAGAGGAATAAGACCATCAAAAAAGCAGTTCCTATTGTGGCATGATCTGAGGGAAAACTATTATCTGGAATATGTGAGAGGATGAACATTCATTTGTTTTGGAGAAATGTAAGAGGTCTCTCCACATAGATAAATTGCTGTATGAGAATGGCTATGATACCTGCAAATATGTCCGCATAGAATATAAGAAGGATCTTCTGTTTTATGCTGTCATCTTTTTGTAGAGTGGAAAAAAGCCAATACCCTACTAGAAAAAATGGGATCGAGAAAATGGGAAGATCTGCAAAATAAGGGAGAACGATTTTGATGATACTATTTTCAGTAAGAGAGCTGAGAACAAGCGAGGTATTTTGATTCCAATATAGGATATTTTCGATCATACGATGTAGATTATTGATTGATATGTGTCTTTTTCACACTCTGATACTCGATATAGGTGAGTACGGCGACTACTATATCTATGATGATGAGTCCGATCATCCAGAGGGATCCTGATTGTATATAGAGATATATTTGATAGAGAGTGAAAAGTGAAAATATGATCAGAGCAAACGGATATGCCCAGTATCGCTTCTTGAGGATATTGTATCCGATAAAAAACTTGATAATACCGTGAGAGATGAAATAGAAAGCGATAAAATGCTGAGTCGAGATAGTAAGTCACTGGAGAGAATCCCAGAGAAACCGTGAGACTATAGCATGTTGATCTTCGACGAGTTCCTCCTGTAAATATGGTCACATAAGATTATAGAGAGTACTTTTTGATAGGAAAAATGTCATCGCTCCAATTCATAGTTGGATGAGTCATTCCAGACCTTTTATCACGATCATCACGATAAAAAGTCGATGCGAAGATTTTAGAAAATTCATATATTCGATATTTATTCAAAGAGAAGGGTCATACCTGAGGCTATAAATAGAGCATCCGAACTGAGTGTTCAGGTTACTTTGATAGTATTCCCTACTTCGATCATCTCCTCGTTGTCTGTGTTTTGAGAAGAGAGCATCTCTTTTGGTACAACTATATTCCAGATTTTCCCTCCTCTATCCTCTATGCTTACTCATCCACTTCAGATTTTTATGATTTCTCATATCAGTCTCCCTTGCTCAGGTTTGTCCCAATTGGCATAGGTACTCATGATATTCTCATATCTCGTATATTTGATGAGGTATTTCTGGATATAGCTATCTGCTCCAGAGAAGTGAACTACGAATCATCCGAGTATCAGGGTGAAGAAAATAGTGGAGATCACTCAGCTCATACGATAGCGATAGAGTGTGCCGATATTTCTCGAATCTCGATAGATGAAGATTCCGAGTCAGATGATCATCACTATCCAAGCGAGGAGGATATAGAGGGTATCCATCTCTACGAACTCGATCACTCCACTTGTATCTGAGATAAAAAAGGAAACTATAAAGATCCCGAGTCAGATTAGGAGCGAGAAAAAAAAGAAGATAAGATATTTTTTTCTTTTTACGGCTCAGAGTGATATGGGATTTATATGCTCCTTCTTGATAGTATCGAGGATGTTTTTTTTGAGAGACATACTAGAGATGATTATGGATAGGAGTGAGGCTTCATCGGAGTTGTTTCTTGGCTCTATGTATCAGAGTGCCGACAGTGCCTATGGGGATTCTCAGTATATCACTGATCTCTTCATAATCTTGTCATTCGATATACTTGAGGATGATGACTTCCCTATGTTCATCAGAGAGTATTGAAAGAGATTCCTGTACGGCTTCTCTCATATCTTTCTCCATAAGAGAAAAGTGTACATCATCATCACTTTGGAGTGATGCACGAAGTCACTCGTATTCTTCATCATCAAGACAAATAGTTACCCTGGTACTTTTTTTACGAAATGCATCGATAGTAGTATTGTGAGCAATTCGATATATCCAGGAGGAAAAAGAAAGTGAAAGATCATATTCATTGATATGAGTATATGCTTTTATAAAGATGTCTTGGAGTATATCCTCTCATTCTTGGATAGAAAAATCGCCAAGTCGCATAACATAGCGAAAGAGTTTTTGCTCATATCGATCGATAATGAGTGCATATTGGTCGCTATCTGCAAGGACAAGGGATATGATTTCTGCATCCGTGAGTTCTATGGGCATAGATATTTTATGATATTCTACTCAATTCATACGAAAAAAGAAGAAATCTCTTTCAATATAATACTTTATCCCCCGATTTTCGAGTATTTCTCCTCCAGTTTTTCCAGTTGTTCTCGTGCTAGATTTTTCTTCTCCATCTCGACCCTGATGATCTTCTCAGGAGCATTGGCGGTGAATGCTGTATTCGATAGCTTGACCTCGAGGGCTCTGATATATTCTCGCTTCTCCTCGATGAGTCCCATGATCCTCTCCTTCTCTGCCTCGATCCCTGCATGATCGATCTCATTGTGGATATAGATCTCAACAGATCCACAGATACCGTACGCATGATTGCGAGGATCTCGCTCCTTGGGATTGATCGTGATGTTGATACGTGTGAGACCAGAGATGAGACTCGCATTGTTCCCAAGATTGGCGACCATATCAGTTTTTGCTTTGATGACTGTATCGTGATATTCTCCTGGCTTGATACTTGACTCGGCTCGGATATTGCGTATGGTGCGTACCACTTCCCAGATTTGTCCCAGATTCTTCTCGCTCTCCATATCTCGGGGTATCGTAGGAGTTGGCCAAGATGCAGTCGCGAGGACAGATCCTTCAGTGATATATCCATAGAGTGTCTCAGTGATATGTGGGATATATGGGTGCATCAGGGTGATGATATCGAGGACACAGAGTGAGATGACTTCTTTGCCGTATTTGGTATTCTCTTTCTCTACCTTATATGCTTCGATTGCTATATCAGCAAATTCGTCTCGGACGAATGCGATCAGCTCAGATCCGACAGACGCGAATCCATAGTTCTCCATACCCTCAGTGACCCGCTCTGTGATAGCCGTGAGACGAGAGAGAATCCATACCTCGTAGGGGAGGAGATCGGATTTATTTTCGGTTATTTTTTTGATAATAGCCTCACGAGACTCAGTGATAGGTCCTACATTCATCCAGGCGAATCGGATGATATTCCAGAACTTGTTGAGAAATAGTGAGTTCTCCTCGACAGACCGGATAGAGAAGTTCATATTGTTTCCAGGAGTATTTCCCAGAGTGACAGCGAGGCGGAGAGCATCGGTTGAATGTGTCTCGATGACGGTGAGTGGATTGATGACATTGCCCCAGCTCTTGCTCATTTTTTTGCCAGTTTCATCTAGGATGAGACCGTGCAGATATATCGTCCTGAATGGTGTCTCACCAGTGTATTCATAGCCCATTAGGAGCATACGGATGACCCAGAAAAATAGGATATCATAGCCCGTCTCGAGGACATTCGCGGGATAATATTTCTCAAAAAACTCACTCGGATTCTCAAAATCCCAATCGAGCA
>JAYWCE010000106.1:0-9293 GCA_043780775.1 Candidatus Altimarinota bacterium
AATGTCTAGAAAGAGAATAGATATTTGGAGTATACGAGAACGGGCAAGCCCCACGCCTTTAGGCTGGGGTAGCCCTTACTTCTGTGCCATCATTGTGGGTCAATTTGTCTGTTTCTGTATCGTATGTGCTGTATTTATCTTTTATAATCATAGTTTTTATTAGGTTAATATTATTATATTTATTTTTGCAGGAAAGCAAGGATTAACTTGCTCTTTCCTCCGTTCTGAAATTATAGAAGCAGTATTTGGTGTCGAGGTCAGCCATTGTACCATTCGGGGACTCAACCGTCATATTATCTTTGCCATAGTGTAATTTACTTATTTTCCTCAGAGATATTATATTTGAATTCCACTTTCTCCTCTCCATTTGTTTTGATCTCCGTCATCTTTTGCTTTCATTTTGTAATGAGCGAGTATATGTCTACAGCAATACTCGTGACGGGTGCTCGCGTGAGGATATTGGTTCGAGATCCCATGATGAGAGCAAGGATCGGGAAGAGGAGATAGAGTCCCATCTGAGATGAGAGTCCATAGAATCATACGATGATGAGTGTGATGAGGGTAAGTGCGAGTCACTGGAGTATGAGGGGTGTATATTCTCGGTACTGGGATTGCCAGAGTGAGGGGAGTGTGATGAGATTGGCTCCTGGGATCGCGATGATCCAGGTTGGTGCGAAGTAGGGAGTTCCGGGTGGCTTGATGGACTGATGTCCTCCTAGGATTTGCTGATATCTTTCTTGGTATGGAGATCCTGCAACTCCACCGAATGCTATCCTACAAAAATCATATATCGAGAATATCCCAGCCTGGATATGTGTCTCCAGCTCAGCATATGTCGGGATCAGACTATAAAAAGAGAACTCGAGAAATCGCGAGAACCCGAAGAGCTGTACCGCTGTGGCGACGATGAGTCCGATATAGCCGAGTGTGATGACGAGTGTGAGTGTCGTCGTGGTGCCCGAGAGGAATACTATAGTAGTGAGGATGATGAGGGCGAATAGGCTCCCGACCTTGCGTCCGATGATGGTCTCACGTCTGGGATATTGGCTCGCCATGATGATCCCGATCCATGGGACGAACGATGCGATGATGCGGACTCGGTCTTCTTCGCTGTAGGCTCACTCGGTGAGTGTGTTGGTGGGGAGGGCGATAGATCTCCATGATGTCTCATTCGCAGATATCCCGTGATATGCTCTATAGGCTCAGGCGATGAGTGCGAGGAGGGTGATACTCACGATCAGAGATACGATGATGAGCTCGAGAGATATACCAAAAATCCCGAACGCGAAATAGCTATGGAGTGAGCGGTAGAGAACAAATACTATGGCTCCGATCACGATGATGAGGCTCGCTCGCCGAGCATGTCATCTGACGTAGCTATCGCCGAGAGGGGTATCTCTCTTAGCCAGGAGCATGATCGGACCGAGGAAGAGATATGCGATGAGGGCGTTGATACGAGTGGAGATATCGGGCATATGTTGAGAGCTTAGATCTTAGAGTTTAGAACCTAGAGATATACTATCAGAAAATGATCAATAAGGCAAAAAATAGAACTTAGAACTGAGATTCTAGAGATTGTTTTATTCCCCACCATCCACCGAGATATATAATACTGAAAATTATTCCTCAGATCATCACCTGTAATATTGTATCTCTCAGGTTCCCAACTGTTCACGATACAAACCCGATACTATAGGCTGAGAGCCAGATCCCTATGAGAGCCACGATACTCATCGATGTGACAAAAACCATACTCTGACGAATATGAATCGTATCTCGTACCCACCACCAGGTGATCGTCATCAGGAAAATCTGTGTGATGAGTGTTACCCATGCAGAGCCAACGAATGAATAATGCGGGATGAAAACGATATTACCCACGATATTGATCACGGCGATTGCTCCATTGATCCACATCATGCGGGTTTGCTCACCACGAGCGATCATGATGTAGGTAGAGAGCGATGAGACAAAATAAAACAAGAATATCCAGATCACAATACGCATAGCGTCGATCGTACTATATCCCATCACGGTCGTCGATATGAATTCAGGGGTCGAGATGATGCGTATGATCTCTGGAGCGTAGGCATATCCGAATATAGCGATGGCGAGTCCTGAGCCAAAAAGGAGCTCGAATCATTTGCCAGTGAGAGATTCGATTTTCTTCTGATCTTTTTTCTCTATCGCAGTAGTCAATACTGGTAGGAGTGAGTTGAGGAATATCGTCCCATACATCATCCCGACTTCGACGATCTTCATTGGGAGAGCATAGAGTGCGATACTAGTATCAGCGATACCTGAGTCCTCTAGGAGAGAGAGGAGTATGATGTCTACTTTGAAGAATATCACTCAGAGGAACAGAGCGAGTCAATAGGGAAGTGATATTCGTAATATATGCTTGATATACTCGCTATCCCATGCGAACTCTATTTTTTGCCACTTGCTCGCATACCACCAGGTCAGCCCCGTCATCACGATATTGCCTGCGAGTCCTGCCAGCATCACGAGAGTGAATACCTCTATGTCTGTGGTCGTAGACCGAGGAAATAGAAACACAGAGAACAACAGTATCATCCCAAAGGTAAGGAGCTTTCCGCAAGTATTCGCAACAAGTGAGAATTCCGTATGCAGAGTTGCTTGTAGATAGCTCATCAGGGAACTATTGATGAGCCCTGCCAGGGTAAAAAGAGACACGATAGCAATCCCCATGAGTGCCATCGGCGAGTTGTATCCCGTGAGCAGTGGGGCGATAGAGAGAGATAGTCCGATGATGAGTATTCCTGAGAGTGTCCGCAACGAGAGGATATTTCCGCTGATTTTAGCTATCATTTTTGCATTATCCTGATATCGTGTCAGCTCTCGTACTGTGATCGTATAGAGTCCGAGATCGGCGATGACGGCGAATATGGAGAGATAGTTGTATATCTTGGAATAGAGTCCATATCCTGCAACATCGAGGTAGCTTGTGAGTACCTTGATGAGGAATATAGAGATCAGAGCGGTGATGATCTTGCCAGCGATCTGAGCAAGGGTATTGGTGTAGATTTTTTTGGTAGGCATATGGGATAGGAGTATATGACAAAAATCCAAATATATGAGCAAATCTTAAAAAACCTTTTGACAAAATAATATTTACAATTATATATGTTATATATCAATTGATATATGGTTTCGTTTCCACGAGATTCATATGCATTATCATCAACCAACCATAGAAAGGAGTACACCATACATACAGCTTTCGCATAATACTTAATACGGCGCCGAATGCTTTTCCTTCTAACCGTGTGAATGAGCGATAGTAGTATCTCTCATTCACACCAACTAAATAAGGTCGTCTTAGAGGAATGGCTTTTTCTTTGTCTTTTTCTCGCTTTTGTCTATACTCGGAGTATGCAAATAGAACAGAAACCAACCACGCCGTCACTTCGTGCCACCCCTCTAGAGGGGAATTCCCAATCACACAAATACACTGACTACGCCATCATCTCAGGACTCTCGTCTCGTCGTGGCAAGCGGGATTTTGTCTCATGGGCTGATGCAGAACTCGAGATCACACTCGGGGATATACCAGAGAATCGAGTATATGCACTCTCCCAAATAATAGACAAAAAAGAAACTGAACAATCCTATATCCTCTCTCTCGAGTCAGATCTCATCGGAGTGCTCGCCCGTATGGAGACTCGTGGTGTTGGATTCGATAAAAAGAAACTCGAGAATATCGGTGAGCGGATTCGTAGTGATATACATAGGCTCGAAACAGAGATATATGAGCTCGTCGGAGCGATAAATATCAGTTCACCGAAACAACTCCAGACTCTTTTTTTCGAGAAACTCGGTATCAAGCCTCTGAAAAAAAATAAAACAGGCTACTCCGTCGATGTCGATGTACTGGAAGAGATCGCGAAGACTCATGATGTCGCGAGATTGATCCTGGAATATCGTGGACTCTCGAAGCTGTCTGGTACCTATGTTGATGGACTCATGCGAGCAATAGACAAGGGAGATGGGCGGATCCATACGACCTATGACTCACTCGGAGCGGCGACTGGGCGTATGTCGTCGAACGATCCTAACTTGCAGAATATCCCGACAGGAGATGGCTATGCCAGAGAAATCAAAGAGTGCTTCATTGCAACTCGAGCCTCCTTGACAGGGGAGCCAGATCGAAACCTCCTCCTCGTCGCAGATTATTCACAAGTAGAGATCCGTGTGCTCGCTTTTCTTTCCCAAGATACCGGACTCCTCGATGCGTTCCAGAATGGAGAGGATATCCATATGCGGACGGCGAGATTCCTCTTTGGCGAAGACAAAAAAATAACGAGCCATGAACGGCGGATTGCCAAGAGTGTCAACTTCGGAGTGATATATGGGATCACGGGATTCTGATTGGCAAAGACCCTCGACTGTAGTGTATCTGAGGCCCAGAAATATGTTGATGCATTCTATGTTCGCTATCCTGGAGTTCGCACCTACTATGATGCCCTCCTCGAGGATGCGAGGGCGAATGGCTATGTCGAGACGTATTTCGGACGACATCGATATATCCCAGGGGTCAATGATGCGAATCGGACGATGCGGAGTATCGCAGAACGAGAGGCCATGAATATGCCAATACAGGGGACAGCGGCTGATATTATCAAGATTGCGATGGTGGAGCTCGATATCCAGATTCATAATAAATGATTGCAAGGGAAGATGATACTCCAGGTACATGATGAGCTCGTATTCGATATCCCAGTTTCTGAGCGGGAGATCTTCGAGCATATGGTACGAGAGGTGATGGAAAGCGTAATTACCAATTATCAAGTATCAAATACTAATACCGAAATACAAAAGCAGGTACCACCCATCATCGTCGATATTTCTGTGTGACAAAATTGGGCAGAGGCAAAGTAGAGAAATGGTGAAGATATTCACCTTTTTCTCCTTGCGAAAAGCTACTAACTCCATATAATTACTCTATGTTCCTTTTTCCACTCATCAACTTCACATTTCTTATCATACTCTACCATATTCACAAGAGGGTATTTTGGTCTGCACTCGTACTCGAAGCACTCCTCTATGTGGGAGGCATCACTTGGATTTATGATAACTATGCTCGTGCAGATAATCAGATTCTCTATATGTTCACTCTTACAGGGGTGTGATTTATTATGGTTTTTATCGCTTTTTTTATCGCTATCTTCGCCAATCATCACAGAAATGAGTCCTAGGATAAGAGGATTATATTTTAGAGCTTAGATTAACAAAAAAGCTAATAATCTCAAATTCCATCAAATTATGAATAGATTCCAGTCTCTCTTTTTCGCATCATATATTGCCCCAGACGAAGAAATAGATCATATATTCCATCGACATTTTTTTGTTATTATCGAGGATATCATCCTCTGGATATTTTTTGCACTCTTTGTTCCTGGGTTTCTCTACTATATTAATATCGCTCATATCCAAGATGTGATAGTAGAATGGCATATATACGGATATTTGTTTCTGATATATTTTGTTCTGATTTACAAGATTTTTGACTGGTATACGGATGTCTGGATTCTCACGAAGGAGACACTCATAGACCTGCGTTGGCAGTTTTTTACCTCGAATCTCGTCATCATCCCGTTCGAGAAGATCGAGGGTATGGAGGTCAGGACCTACTCTTGGATCTATTCGATCCTCGGGATCTCAGATATCGTGGTGAAGTTGCTCGGCAACGAGTCGCTCATCCTCCGCAATGCGAGCCAACCAACCGATGTCATCCATGCACTCCAGGAAGCAGTCAAGCCACACAAAAAATGACACGGAACCGAGGATCGTGAACCGTTCGATATCCTCGTAGATACGCTCTCAGATGTCGTGAAGTGACATCTCGTGACGGGTGGTAAACAGTACATCACTCGCGACTATATCGCCAAGCTCGAGGATACTCTGACTCGTGGTCAGCCGATCGATCTGCGGACACAAACAGAGAAGATCGTCATCGATAACTGGAAGTCGAAATACAATATAAAAAAAGAAAACGAACACGACGAATCACACGACGAGCATCGCTAGAATGTTTTTATTCTTTCTACCCTCAAGGGGTATACATAACCTTTTCACACTATGACTAACGAAATCATCCTCCACGCCAATGAGTTCCAGAAAGAGGCGGCATATATTCACAATGAGATTGAGTCTAATCTCGCTGGCAAGCTCGATGCCTATATCCGAAAAACTGCCGAAGAATGAGACAAAATCCGTGTCGAACTCACGCTCACTCGGGACAACAAGTTCATGTCGGGTAAACTCGGTATATCATTCCCTGGTTCCTCATATCGCTCTGTTCGTGAGAACTTCTCGAAACTCGATGATCTCATCAACCACCTCTTCGTCCACGTGAAGGAGCAGATGGGGAAATAGAACTTAGAATTTAGACTTTTTGTTCCTCTACAAAATCTATCAATATTCAATCTTCTAGGCTCTCGATGTACTTGCTTCATTTCCTCCTAGTTTTCTATCAAAGCTTTCAGTTCTAAATACTAAGTTCTCATATTCTTATGTCCATTTTTCTCGGTATTCTCCTCACTTTTATTGTTCTCTTCATTGTCGTGATGATCCACGAGTTTGGTCACTTCATCACCGCTCGTCTCACAGGAATGAAGGTGGAGGAATTCGGGATCGGTATCCCACCACGGGCTCGTCGGATTTTTGTCGATAAAAAAGGCACAGAATACACACTCAACTGGCTCCCAATAGGAGGATTTGTTCGGATTTTTGGTGAGGATCCACGAGATCCACTCTCAGGAATCAAGGGATCATTTATCACGAAGCCATGGCTCAGTCGCGTGCTGGTTCTCATCGCGGGTGTCACGATGAACTTCGTCCTCGCATTCGCCATATTCACATGATTATTCCTCGTCGGCACTACTCCTATGGCGATCGTAGATCTCGAGGGACTCCACTCCCGTATTCTCCCATCGGCTCACGAGGCAATAGAGAGCGGATATCTCACACATAGTGGACTCACCATATCGCCAGTTCCGGGTGGTATCGCAGCACTCGCAGGAGTCGGCTCTGGCGATACGGTGGTCTCGATAGATGGTATCATACCGCAGACATCGCAGGATATCATCGATATTATCAAAAAAGGATCAGAATTCAGTATGACGGTCGAGACGGTGTGAGATACGCATAGTATCCGTATGATACCGAGAGACGGCAAGGTCGGTATGATGATCGGATACAAGTGACTCCAGATAGATACAAATAAAAAAATCCAATATTCTGGACTCGAAGCAGTGAGTATGGGTGCTCGTGAGACACTTGCGACGACACGGCTCACACTCGCATTCCTCTCTCGTATGGTAGTTGGGCTCTTCGCACCAAAAACAGAACAAGAGCATACAGATGCCAAGAGTATGCTCGCAGGACCGATCGGTCTCGGGTCTACTTTTGTCCAGATTGTCGAGAATAGCGTTCCACTCGCGACTATTCTCGTGATGGTAGCTCTCCTCTCAATCAATCTCGGAGTCATCAATATTCTCCCATTCCCAGCACTCGATGGTGGACGCATCGTGACAACGACGCTCTACTCGATATTCTCATATATTCCTCATGGTAAGCAGTATTTCTCCCGAGCCGAAGGGATCATCCATGCAATTGGATTTTTCCTTTTACTCACCTTTATGCTCTATGTTTCTGGGCTCGATATTGTTCGATTTTTTTAATTTTTTACTCTATGCAGTTTTTTTGATTTTTTGCAGTGATATTCGGACTAGTGATCATAGCATTTCCAGACTCTCTTGCTTATTTAATAGGCTTCTTTTTTCTCATATTAGGAGTCAATATCCTCTTCGCATCGACTCTATTTCGCAGATCAGGCAAAACATCCAGTGAGCAATCATGGAAAGTAGGATGATATGAGATCCTCAAGAATAAGAAATAATCTATGTTATTGACTATTTTCATCTCATTCATCGCATTCTTGATCGCTCTCCTCCCAGTATACCTGTGGGGATATGGCGTATCTTATCTGCTCGATACACCTTGGAATAGGAGACGATTCCTCCTCGGGATGATGGTCTGATGACTATCCGTCTGACTCGTGTGGTTGTTCTCATATCTCGGATCAGTTAGTCTCTATGTCATCATAGCTCTGGGTGTATTCGTACTCCTCATGGCCCTGATACTCTATGTCCTCATCCGCTCATGATCCGTCTATGCAAGAGTACTATTGCAACAATTCGCAACAGTGAATATGCTGATCATAGTGAGCCTATTGATCCTGGTACTCACACTTTTGGCTCTCCTTCCAGGATGAGCCATCCTGGCTCTCGCGATAGCTCCACTCCTCATCTCATCGCTCATCGAGGAGTCATCGAAGCATCTCATGAGCATCGGCCTTATGAGTCAGGACTTCGCATTTTCACGTAGAGATATCATTATATTCACCCTCTTCGTCGTCCTCGGATTCGTATTTGTCGAGAATCTGCTCTATCTCTTTGCTTCTCATACGGCTCTCTCGACATGGATTTTCCGTTCATTTTTCTCACTCACGGCTCATCTCCTCTCGGCTGTGATATGTGCGTATGCGTGGTGGCGAGCACTCTCTTACGAGCCATACTCTGTTCGCTATACTGCTATATTCTCTAGTTGATTCGCTATCGCTGTCCTCACACATCTCAGCTACAATCTGATATTGCAACAGGGGAGTGTGATAGGACTATTCGTGTATATGATCGTGGGATATGTGGTGGTAACGAGGGGAATGTTGGTGGAGAGGAAAGTGTAGTTATTTGCAAAAAAATTATTTTAAGATATAGTGCTAAAATGTCTATAACTCAACAGATCATTGCACTTTTTTGGGCTGCAGGAATATCAAACCCAAGTATAAACCAAATAGAAAAAACTCGCACTCTTGTTGTTGGAAATTTTGATAATTCTCCAGAAATACTTAAAACATGAATAAAGACCGCAGAAAATATTCGCAGATGGCGAGATTTTCCTGAAATGAGTATTATTGACACTGTTTGATCCCATCAAAGAAGAGTAGCAAAAATGGTAAATACCTCTCAAAAAGCTATTATCAGTACATTGCAGAATTTGATTTCAAAAAAACAAGCTTTATGGCAGAATATCAT
The DNA here is from genome assembly GCA_043780775.1 of Candidatus Altimarinota bacterium. Taxonomy (GTDB): domain Bacteria; phylum Patescibacteriota; class Gracilibacteria; order BD1-5; family UBA2023; genus JABFSX01. The sequence goes on from JAYWCE010000106.1 coordinate 9,120, forward strand.
GATATGAGTGAGGGTCTTAGTCCTTTATGAGATATACCAACACCACAAAAAAATGCTATGTCCTCTGATTTGAGGGAACTTTTAGATAAAGTGGAGGTATCTTGCATTAAGATTTTATCAACACTTTCACACCCTGAATTTGATCAAAAATCTAGTTCAATAGAAGCAATGTTG
>JAYWCE010000107.1:0-3365 GCA_043780775.1 Candidatus Altimarinota bacterium
CCAAAAGAATCGATTATATGAAGTGATTTTGATAAGATTACTCGTACTAATATTTGAACAATAGTTAATGAATGATATCTTGGTACTGATGCTTCAGCAAATCCAAATGGTTATTGGCTGATAACACTTGACTGAAAAAAATATGTCGTGAAGACTATAAAATCAGATTCAGATAAGTACCAGACAAGCCCTGTTTATGTAGCTGAAGTAGGAGATGTATATATAAGCGCAAATGACGACTATAACAAACTAAAGCTTGAGCTCGGAAATCTTACATTTAAAAAAGCAGAACTAGATAATTCATCACTTAGTAGTACATGGAGTCCAGCAGACTTATGGACTGCTGCTAAAGATGTTCCATATGGCACATTGAGTGTTGCTTGAACTGCAGAAGCGATCCTCATAAAACTTTGAGCTATGGTTACTCGTGCTAAATGGTGAAGTGTTGATATGCCTCACTATAAAGATCAAATTGTAAAGTGACTCAATACAATTCCTGGTATCTGAAAACTCGGATCTCATAATATTGGTAAAGCAATTATTCTTACCGCAGTTGTCGCTGTTCTTACTAATATATTTTTCTTTGATAGAGATCTTGCACGTTGAGATTTAGCTTCTATTTTGAATAATAAGGGCGATAAATCTGCGCTTATAAAAGATCAGCCAAATTGAGTTGCCACAACACAAAGAAGCCAGAATGCTAACCTTGCTGAACTCTTGAAAAAACTCCAATAGATATGCCTCTCGATACCCCATCATCTCATGTCAATATATATGCCTCTCTCGAGGCATATTGACTGAATGCACGAGAGATGGAACTGCTTGTGAACCCAGTTTTTGATACTCTTGCTCCTACTCTTTCGCAATGAGAGAGACTCAAAGCAATGCAATCCTTCATGCAAGATACTGTTGAGTCCGCCAAGAAACTGCAGACTTTCCGAGAAAGACGCAATCTCTATATGGATTCTGAGTGACAACTCACCACGCAATTCGGAAATGACGAGAAAGCCAAGAATACATTTCTCCTCAAAGAACTCGTGACCAATAATATAGAGATCTCACTCAAGCCATCCCTTGCTCTTCTGAACCGTTCACTGAAACCGAGATTGCTACTCGGAAAGTTTTTTTATGATACTGAACTCCTTCCTCCATTTCGTGCTGAAGTCCAGAAGATGGATCTCGGCTATGGACTCGATACATGGAAGCGTATAGAGGACGCCCAGATGACAGGTCAGAATATCTGAGATGAATCAGTACGTCTGAGCATCTATCGGAGTATTGTCGAGAAGTTGAATCCGAAAGGGAAACCATGGATTCTCCAGATGCTCGCTCATGGGAACTGGAAGAATATGTCACCTGTCAAGGGGTATACTGACGTCCATATCGGAGCCCCAAATGATCCAAGGAGTGATGTCGTAGAGATTCTCCAGATGTACGAGACTCATATCTCACGATTTACGGCGCAAAATGGAGAACTCTACAAGAATAAGCTCGCATTTGAGAAAAAGGGAACCCTCCCTACAGAGACTCGATTTTTCCAGGAGATTATGCCTCTACCACAGACTCCACCATATATTCATGGAGTAGTCAATGCTATTCATTATCATTTGTTTAATCTCACTGGGGGCCAAGCCATCGAGGATTCTCTCGCAGGCATGACGCATGAATGAAAGAATCTCTGAGGACTGGACCGACTCACTCATATCACTACTGGAGTTATGAGTGCACTCGGCTTGTCTATGATAGCACCGAAATCACTCCAGTTCGATGCTTTCTGAAGAGCAGCTGAGGTACTCATGAAAGTAGCAGATGTTTGAGAAAAGGTCCAAATCCTCGCCCTGCTCAGTAAAGTCTTCTGATCGAAGCATCCACTTGTAAATAAATTATCTCTCATATAATCATCCTATGTCATCTCCAGAAATTCCACGTGATAATCCCGAAACATTTATCCAGAGGGAGCTCAAACGACTCCAGCTTGATCGAGCCGCATTCTTACTGGATGTTGGTATCGATGAGACTGAGCTCAAGAATATCATCAAGCGAGGTGATGTACAGGTCATGTTCCGACTTGATCTCGAATCTCCAGAGACTGCCAACCTGAATGCTCTTGAGAGCATCACCTCATGAGTACTTATGGCATATCAGTCAACGTGAAATACCCCTACGAGTATCAAGGAATTGACATCGAAACCACTTCCTCAAGGTACGACTCCAGAGGTGCGATTTGCTCACTGGAAACTGAGACAGATAGCGAAGTTGGACTCACAAAATAAAACGTATATGAAGGTCGATGCCATGTGGAAGAAACTCCAGACAGCTTCTGCCCAAGCATTTCCTCCAAAGACTCAATGAGAAACAGAGGTTTGATTTATCGATAGAGCGAAGAACTTCATCTGAGAACACAAAGTAGCCTCATCTGTCATCGGAATCGGAGGAGCAGCTCTCCTCTACAAGCTCTTCGGAAGTTCTGGCAAATCAGAAGGAGATACAGATAAGTGATTCTTCAGCTGACTCATGGACAAGATTCCGAATATGTGATTTCTCGGAGTTATCGTTGCTCTTGTGTGACTCTGGTATTTTCGTGATGATATTCGTGGATTGTTCAAGAAAGGACAAGAGACCATAGAGGTGGCAGGAAAAATTATGGATAAAGCAAAAGTAGTTGAGAAGATACTTTCGAGTGATACATCACTCGAAGAAAAGAAAGTACTTATCAAGAGCCTCATAGAACAAGATCCGAATGGTAAGAGTCTAGTAGAAAAGATTGCTGGAACACTTGGGATAGATATAAGTAAGTGGGAATATAAATGACCGAAAGAAGGTGAACCAACGGGAAATCTTGTTCCTATCGGTATCGCTCGAGGTACGCAGTTCTATTATGGAACATGGAAGCCATGGAAAGAATTGAAATCTTCAGAGAAAGCTATTGTACAATGAACGGTTTCTAGCTGGTTTAGTGGCTGGTTTTCCAAATGAAATATAAACTATGATCAAGCTGTACAGAGAGTTCCTGCTATTGAATGAGAGATTGCTGCACTAGAGGCAGGTGTTCCTGCGAAGTCTCAAGAGTTTCTCGGTAAACTCAGCAGTGGAAATGGAATATTTGATTGAAAAGACTGGAAAGATGCACTCGGATTTGAACATATAGAAAAACAAATTAAGCTCAATATGAGCTGAACTTTACCAGTTACTTTCAGTGGTTTGGATGATGCATCGAAAAAACTTATAGCAGAACACTTTGCGAGACAAGAAATCGATCTTCTTATCCAATGACAAAGAACATTAGTAGATGCTATTAGACAGTGACCAGCAGAGTATGGAAAATTCCTTGCATCGAGATGAGACGCAACGCTCCTCTATGATCG
>JAYWCE010000108.1:0-3311 GCA_043780775.1 Candidatus Altimarinota bacterium
TGGCAGGCAATCAATGAAATAGTAGGCGAGACGACACCAGAGCAGATCCTCGACTATATCTATGCGATGCTGCATAGTCCGAGCTATCGAGACAAATACAAGGAGTTCCTGAAGATCGATTTCCCACGAGTACCATATCCTCGTGATCGAGAACAGTTTCTCTCGCTCGTCGCACTCGGTGGAGAGCTCAGAGCACTGCATTTACTGGAGAGCCCAAGAGTCGATGAGTATATCACGACCTATTCTGTTGCAGGGAGCAATGAGGTTGAGAAATTAGTATATACGGATGGACAAGTGTATATCAACTCGGAGCAATATTTTGGTGATGTTCCACTCGTTGCTTGGGAGTTCCATATATGAGGATATCAACCCGCTCAGAAGTGGCTCAAGGATAGACGGTGACGCACTCTGACATGGGTAGATATCGGGCATTATCAGCAGATGATCGTAGCCCTCACGGAGACGAGTAGAGTGATGGGGGAAGTTGATGGAGTGATGGATGCTGGTAAATAATAAAAAATCCCGCAAGAGCGGGATTTTTCCAGGATAGAATTACTTTGAGGCTGCTACTAGAGCATCTCGCACCAATATAGCATTATTGATGCAGTCTTGGCGGTTGTTGAAACCCTCAGAACTTGCACCAACAATCCTATTATTGTTGCTTGTAATTCTCCATCGGTACTCTTTATTTAGAGACTGGTATATCTCGAAAGACATATGGAAAAAAGTTAAGAAATAAAAAGTTGATTTCTTAACCACTTTGAATAGTATATCTTCGTCTCCCAAAGACTGAATATTTATATTCAAAAGTGACTTATAGAAATCTATGAGTCATTTTTTGTGTTCAAAACAACCCAACAGATACATCATATAGATATATCTATGAAATACAAACTTTTTATCAACTTTTTTCCTAATATTATGATTCGGAAATTTTCATTTTGCAAATGGGGAGTTTTCCATATAATTAGCAAAAACAGACTATGATTCTCAATACTTTCCATAAAGACATCTTAAAATTTCTAGATGGTATGCCTGATTCAGTATCCCTGATGGATATTGGTACTGAGGTTTGATTGGATCATCCACAAAAGGTACAAGATAAACTCGATCAGCTCGAGCGATGATGATATATCTCGAAGAGTCCATTTGGATGATATCAAGTTATCCGAATGCCTGAAGAATCAAATCAGGTATATATACCATATTTTGGATTTGCTCAGTGTGGAAATGCTGGGAAATCGATCCTTGATGATGAATATCCACGAAAAAAACTCCCAATTGATCAGGATCTCATAAATCAGACTCAAAAGGGGCAATATTTTATCACACGAGCAAAATGAGATTCTATGGAGCCATTTATTCATACTTGAGATTTTGTTCTTATCAAAGTTCAAAATTGATATGAGTCAGAGGATAAAGTATTAGTTGTGCATAATAATCAACCAAAAATAAAAAAAATCCAAACTATTGGTGATCAGAAAATTCTACATTCATTAAACCCTGAACATGGAGACCTGATTATTGAACTGTATGATGATATAAATATCGTTGGTGTAGTAAAGAAAACTTTCCCAGCCGAACAATTTAGTATTTAGTATTTTCATATTTTATCACTTCCTATGACTCAACACGATAGTATCGCTCTCTTCGAGAGCACTGAGATCCGTAAGGTATGGCACGAGGAGCAGTGGTATTTCTCTATTATCGATATTATCTCAGCCCTGACGAGCAGTCAGAGTCCTCGTCGATACTGGAGTGATCTCAAGATCAAGCTCTCAGAAGAAGGCATCCAGACTGAACTGTACGATTTTTTCGTACAGTTGAAACTCATGGCTCCTGATGGGAAGATGAGAGAGACTGACTGTGCCAATACTGAGGGGATTCTTCGTATTATCCAGTCTGTACCCAGTCCTAGAGCCGAACCGTTCAAACAATGGCTCGCCAAGGTCGGATACGAGAGGATCCAGGAGATAGAGGATCCTGAGCTCGCACAACAGCGGATGAAGAAGCTCTACGAGCAGAAGTGATATCCAGCTGACTGGATCGACAAGCGACTGCGTGGTATCGCTATCCGACAGAATCTCACCGATGAGTGGCGTGAACGAGGTATCACCGAGCAGAGAGACTATGCGATACTCACGGCTGAGATATCTCATGCCACATTTGGCATGACTCCGAGTGAGTACAGGGAATACAAGGATCTCCCGACAAAATCCAAAACCAATCTCAGGGATCATATGACAGATCTCGAGCTCATCTTCACGATGCTCGGAGAGCGGGTCACGACGGAGATATCCACCACAGAGAAGCCAGCAGGTTTGCATGAGAGCAAGAAAGTGGCACAAAGAGGTGGCAAGGTCGCTGGAAATGCCAGAAAAGAAACTGAGAAAGAACTCGGACGAAGCGTAATCACAAAGAAAAATCTCATAGAAAATATGAGTTCAAAGTTCATCCCATAAACAAAAGTATCTCCCTTGAGAGAAATACTTTCGATGGGTATGAAATAGTTCATGAGGACGAGCTCCACAAGGTCTATCCCTTGTGTGAAAATAGATACAATCATCATCTCTATGATCTCACTCCTGAGGAGATCGCGATAGTGGATGGACGGTAGGGTTTCGACTAGGGGGATATGTTGGAAGTATATCAGAGATACATGTCTAGAAAATCATATAAAAGTTTACATATCAGAAAGACATGTATACGATCGTTTACATGTTCTGATAACATGTAAAGGAAATCATATAAAAGTTTACATGTTCTATTGATTTCTATGTATTCCTCGCTATACTGGGTGAGAATAACTCTACAGAATATGTTTGATCCACAGATCCCATACAACAATCTCCCCCTCTTGCCAGGGGATTTTGAGTATGACCAGAAGGTATTTCTCAAGCTCGCTATCAAGGCAAGTGAAGAGATATCACGACTCAATGGTCTCGTACATCTCATCCCCAATCATGAGATCCTCATATCACCACTCCTGATCAAGGAGTCAGTCGAGTCATCCGCCATCGAGAATATCAATACCACAACCCTGAAAGTCCTCCAGTCTCACGCTCTGCCTACCAGTTCTGTGAAGTGACCAGAAAAAGAGGTACTCCACTATCATAGGGCTATCCTCGCAGGATATGAACGACTCAAGCGGGAGTGAGGTATCGGATACAATGCAATCCTCGAGATCCAGTCACTCATAGAACCAGAGAAGCCATGAGTTCGCAAGCTGCCAGGAACCGTCATCGCAAATAACTATAGAGAAGTACTCTATACGCCTCCCGTATGAGAAGATGTCATCGTAGGACTCCTCT
>JAYWCE010000109.1:0-3302 GCA_043780775.1 Candidatus Altimarinota bacterium
ACTCGCGAGTAGTGTAGCAATACGGAATATCCTGACTCCAGAGCGACTCGCGAGTATGAGTGCCACAGATCTCCACCAGATACTCCTCTACTTCATCTCACAGATCGAGAGTGGAAAAGCACTCCAAGACAAACAAAATATCGAAAAAGATATCGAGAAAATAGGGCATGAACTCTACTCAAGCATCCTCTCTCCAAAAGGTAATGATGTCAATATGAAGGGAATCTATCGTATAGGGACATTTATGACCTATCTGATAAATGAAAATAGAAAACGATACCTCGATGATAGTCTCATATTTGACTTTGAGACATTTTTCTATGATCCATCTCCTGAGACTACCGTTAACCGTATGAAAAAAGTAGGACTCGGGTATCTCCTCACTGATCTCAATGCAGCAACGATCGACCGCGATCCTCGTCGAGCTCTCACAACCCGATTCGAGCACCTTCTCCTCACGATGCGAGCATCGAACCTCTCCCTCGTCGATACGGACAATCTCTGTCTCAAGGTAGCAATCAATGAATACAAAATCGGAAAACTCAAAACAGATACTGAGTTCATCGATATCGCAGGAACCAACTATGAGAGCTATCGTGGAACTGGCTCTGTATCTCGCAATGAGAAACAAGCCACATGTGCGAACTATATCATCAATATGATCAATACCGCATCTCAGAGTGGAGCGACTCTCCCAGAGTATCTCGTACCACTCCAGACGGGTCTCACGAGTGCCAAGACCCCAGCTGAGCAACAGAGTGTACTCTCTCAGTCACTCGGTCAGAGCTACTTCGCACTATTCGAGATCAAATAGTATACCCAAAAAAAACTCCCTCCCGAGTTACTCGGGAGGGAGTTTTTTGATAGCTTCGCGAAATTGGATCGCCCGATCGAGATAGTCACGAAACAGTCCGAAACTCGCACATCCAGGAGACAACATCAATACATCACCGTCACTTCTCTGTGAGTACAGCCAACTCACCCCATCTGCGAGTACATCGGTTGCTAGATATGGAATATTCTCATGTTGTGCTATCCGCACGAACTGATCCCGAGTAGCTCAGATCGCGACCATGGCCCGTACCCGACCCGCAAAAAGTGGAGCCAAATACTCGAAACTATCTCACTTATCTGATCCTCCTACGATCAACAGGAGATTGTGAGTATCTCAGTATGATCCGAGTGCTGCTGCGAGACTCTGTGAGCTCGTCGACTTCGAGTCCTCTACGATCGTGATTCCTCATTTTTCTCCGATTTTTTCGAGTCGATGTGGGAGTCCGGTGATAGATTTTAGGTATTCTTTTATATGTTTGGAACAGATTCACATCTCATTCGCGATGAGTACACAGGCGAGGATATTCATCGCATTATGGATTCCTGAGAAGTTGGTTTCTGAGAGTCGATATTGTCTCTGTCCAGAGACTCGTATAGAGTCACCATCGGTAGAGTCCCTCTGTGCAATATCATCACCGAATATTCTCATATTGTCTGGGGTATCTATACTCAGTTGATTCTCTCTTGCGAATTCCATCACCTGTTCATTGATGATAGATCGCTTCGTTGTATGGCTCATTAGATTTACCTTGGCATCCATATACTCCTGGAGATCTTTGTGCCAATTGAGATGATCGGACTTGAGATTGGTGAATATCGAATAGTCAGAGACATACTTCTCGATAGCAAAAGACATGAAACTCGATATCTCAACTACAATAATTCCTTTCTTTTCTCATTTTTTCAGTATATCGAATACAGTAGCAGAAAATGGGATATCAAAATTCCCCGAAAGATAGACTGATTTCTTGACAGAAAACTCTTTTTCGAGTATATTATACATCATCCATGCAGTAGTCGACTTGCCATCCGTACCGGTTACGGATACAATTTGGAATCTATGAGGCAAGAACTGGTATGCAAAATCGAGCTCACACATCACTCGTCCTGTCGCATAGATAGGATGATAGCTCGGAACTCATGGCGATGGGATGATCACCTCATAGGCGTCATAGCTACTCGGTGGAGTTAGATCGTCACAGATCTCATATAGGATCCCTTGGAGATCGCAGAGTGCCGCAACGGCTGATCCTACTTTTCACTTTCAATAAATTAGATACATACACTATTAATATATCAAAAATGTCATTAAATTCAAGCTATACATTCATTAATCCAAAAGATAGCCTGGCTATACCAAGTTGGATAGAAGATCTTAGATTAAAAAAATATTCAGAAGCCGAACAAATGTTTGGCAATCAAAAGTGAGATTTTCCATTTACCAATCTTGATTTATTCTCAGTAGATGGATTTAGTCCTGAGGACATAAAAAAGAAATTTTTTACTGAACTCTGATTCAAAGACAGTAAGAATAATGAGATGAAGGCTACCGTAAAGCTCAATCGTATCTATAATGACAGCATCTCATATATGGAGCGTGTACTTTATCGCAAGATACCAAAATGATTAAAAGATAAAGAATGGTCTAGTACAAGTGAATTCTTAGAACATATCAATACTCATCTTAAGAGAGATACTGAGGGTATTTATAGCTTGATGTTTTGTGCAATAATCAAAGTTATGCTTGTGGAAGTAGGTCTAGATGAAAATCCTATTGTAGACGAACTTGATGTAGATATGGCTGATTTGATGGATAAATTTACCAACATTCCAGGAATGAAGGTAAATACGAAATCCAGGAAACATGATTACCAGAACTATAACCTAGACAATCTCTACAAGTGAAGATTGTGAAGCAGACCAAAGAGTATTGATTCAATGCGTACAAAACTTATATTTAATAGACCATATGACAAGATATCAAAATTTAAGGATCTACTCGCACTCAGAATAGAACTCGACCCAAAGTGATGAGAACCAGGATATATTCATACAATTCGTAAAATACGAGACAATCTGTATGGAATGAATAAGAAAATGAGTTTTGAAATAAAATGAGGTATATTCACACCTAATGCAATTAAGGAACTTGGAAATGTAGATATAATTGTTTCTGTAAAAAAAGTTAAGTGATGAACAAGTCTCAACTATGAAGATGCAAAATTTATATGAGGACACGTGGGTATATCAAAACCCGGAAAACCAAAAAAATGGGTTATACCAGAAATACAGTTTGTACTACCCAATAATAAGAATGAATCTGGGTTTTCTGAACATCTCGTTTATGATCTGAAGAAAATATTATCAGCAAATGTCCGTATTTTTGGGGCGATGACTATCGGCAATATGCAGTATATCCTCGAGCACTATGAGACAAAATTTGATCCTCGGGCTCTCCTTAATCATTT
>JAYWCE010000110.1:0-9047 GCA_043780775.1 Candidatus Altimarinota bacterium
ATTGGATTCATTTTTCGCGAAGAGTTTTTCGTTCATTTTGAGTGCAACATCGATGACTTTGGAGCGGAGTTCCTCTACGATCATCTTGCGTTCGAGAGCAATATCATCGAATCCCTTTGATCGAGCTGCATCAGCATCTGCATGAGCCTTTTTGATGAGCTCGACGGATTCTTTGCGTGCATTTTCTGCGATCTCAGAGGCAATCAGCTTCGCATCGACTTTTGACTGATCAACTATATTCGCTGCCTGATTGTGAGCATCCGTGAGGATATGAGCACTTTTGGCGATCTCAGCCTCGAGAGTACGGCGTTTGATAGCCTCTGCATCGAGATAGGCCATATATGGAACAAAGAAAAATTTGCGAAGTACAAAAGCCACGACGATAAAATTAATTGCCTGGATAATAAATGATGAAAGATCGAAGAGGGCTGACATAGAAGAAGGTTTTAGGAAATAGGTTTTAGGAAATAAAATGATTACTGACTACCAAGAGACAGTTTCTAAATCCTAAATTCTAATTTTTATTTAGTGATGAGAAAAAGTGCAGCAAATGCAAGAAGACCAGGAACTTCACAGAGAGCGATAGCAGTTAGCATCTTAGCATTGATATCACCAGAAACTGATGGATTGCGTCCGATAGCCTGCATAGCACCCATACCGATGAGTCCGATACCGATTCCTGAACCGATAACACCGAGGAGAGCAAATGGAAGATAGAGAGTAACTGGCATAAAAGAAAAAGATGAAAAGATAAGAATCCAAAGCTACTAGCATCACACGGAGAGTGAGTATCCGATTGCGTGAAGGACTAAAAACCAGGATCTCGGGCTCATGGAAGCCCGAGATCCCAACTTCTAGTGTTGGTGTGACTCTGGGATCGACTCACGGATATAGAGGGCTGAGAGTGTCATAAATATATACGCCTGGAGGAACGCAACGAGGAGCTCGAAGAACCAAAATGGGAGAGCCAGTAAACGGAATGCTCCAGTATGGAACGCTGGGATCTGGGTTCCTACGAATACAACGACCGAGATGAGGATCGCCCCGACGAATATATTGAGAAAAAGACGCATCGAGAGTGATCCAATACGGATGAACTCTCCGGCAAAGTGGAGCCATCCGACGAATACACCGACGATCTTCTCCGCTGTCGAGTCCCCATGATAGTTGAATAGGTAGTGACCGAAGTGGTGCAATGGACCCTTCATCGCGATTGCTGTGATCTGGGCGACGATGATGACCGTGAGTGAGAATACGAGAGTCGTCGAGAGATCTGAGTACATTGGGCGAAAATATACCGCGAGCCAGTTGTTGGCCGAGATGAGGACGAACCAATCGAGGATGAGTCCGAATATATTCCCAGTGAATACTATCACCATGATACCTCCGAGGAGCCACATATACCGTCTCGCCATCTGTGCACTCCCGAGGAGTGATGTCGCATAGTTAAATATTCGATTCACCACATCGAGTCCGAGTGCTCGCACATGTGGTAGGGCTCGAGTCCGGATAGCTGTATAGAATACTGCGATGAGAACAAAAAACACCGCCATAAAAATCCAAGTCGAGAATATCGTATTGGTAATAGGAAATCCTGCTATAGTGAATCCTGGGATGATCTCCCCCTTCGCATTCGGGATATGAGGCCCAGTGTGTTCTATTGTTGCATGAGTAGTAGTCTCTACTTGGGTTCATTTTACTTCATGAGATATTACTCCCACAGGATTGATAGGAGTTTCTGGATGTGTTGTATTGGTAGTTTCTTGCATATTACGAGCGAGAGTATAGAGAAACTCGATTTTTTTGCAAATGAATTTTGGAGAAAATACTCTGATGAAAAAATATAAAAAAGATCCACTAAAAAAAAGTGGATCAGTTGTGATAATGCCTACAATATAAAAATCTGGATTAAAAAGTAAAATTACATCACAATAATATATTATTTTTATTTTTTGTCAATATTTTCAAGATGGAAGAATTCCAATTCTCTCATTATAATAAATCTAGGCTATAGTTGGCTCAGGAAGAGTAGATTTTTCATAATTATGAGAAATATCTCGTATGAAATTACCCCATCACCACACAAGTCGTCTTCTCAGTAGAGAGATCCGCATCTTTGAATCGGTATTTTACTGTAGGCTCGTTGACAGGTCCGAGAGCGAGTGCGATCTCATGAGCTGACTCACCATAGGTGATGAGGAGTCCTGGTTCGACCTTCTCTAGAGTAGGTTGCATCACCTTGGCACCTGGCATGATGAGGATATCGATCCCCCCGAGGAAGTCGAGAGCCTCAGTCGAGATATCTGTGAGCATCTCTGGTATATATGCGATCCAGTATCCCTCCGTACGGAAGTGATAGAGTCGTTCGTCATTTTTGGCAAAAGCGTACATCAGGCAACCACTCTTCTCATATTCTCCTGGGAGCTCGATAGCGAGTCAATCGAGTGTGACAGTAGTCGGAGTGAGTATAATCTCTTTTTTATCTGATAATATTGTGATAATTGAGTTCTTGTATGAGAAGTCCATAGGAGTATTAGGTTACAATTACATAAAATGTATATTTTTTTCGATAAATCAGGTAACATCAGGCTTCATCCAGGTGTCTTTGAGGGACTCGGGAGTGAACCACTTGTATCCGATAAATCGTTCTTCTTTTCGTGGTCTTGGCTCAGTTTTACCAGTATATTTGACGAGAAAGAGCGAAACCTCCTTGTGAATAATGGGGGCTCACTCGAGATAAGTGGCAGTGAACGAATAGTTGACCGTATTCATGAACTTGATGACCTGGAGATCCGACTCGAGGAGTCCTGTCTCCTCAGAGATCTCACGGAGAGCAGTCTCCATAGCAGATTCATCATTTTCGATATGCCCCTTGGGGAGGACATATTCGAGATCGTCACGGGCATTTTTCCATGCGAGCATGAGGATCTCTATATACGATCACTTTTTCCGATACTCGATACCACCAGCACTCTTTTCATGGAGTTCTGTTTGGGTCATAGGAAATAGTAATATAAAAAAATATGATACAAGTATAGTGAATATTCTCAAAAACACAAAAAATCTGTAATGAAAAGTTGCTTTTCTCTGCTTTTTTTATATCCTGATGTCCAATAGAGGCCATCCATCATTAACCATTCTCTCCATGCGATTTCGTATCCAGACTGACATTTTCCAAAAGGCGATCGAGGCCACGAGCCATGCAACGAGCACATCGAATCTGACACCTATTCTTGAGAATATCCTGATCGATGCTGGATATAAAAAAGTCACCCTCACTGGAAACAATCTCGATATGGCCATAGAGTATATAGTCGATACAGGTGTCGATGTAGAGGTCGAGGGCAAGTTCACCATCTCATCGAAATTCCTCACCTCATATATAGCACTCGTACGAGATAGTGAGGTACTCGTGAGTCTCGAAAGGGGTGGGAGTATATCATTCGTGACGAAAAGTAGTGAAACCAAATTCAAGGGAACGAGTGCAGACAAATTCCCAACTATTCCTGTGATCTCATCAGGACATGCGATCACCATGAATGCCAAGGAGATGAAGATCGCTATAGAGAAAACCCTTTTTTCCACCGCTGATGGGAGTGTACGACCGATGCTCGCTGGTATCTATATGCGGAGTGTCGATGGGGAGCTCATTTTTGCTTCGACGGATAGCTTCCGACTCTCTGAGTTCCGGATCCGTCCAGAGCATAGTGTCTCGCATACACCGATCATCATCCCAGAGCGAGCAGCAAGTGAGCTCTCTCGTCTTCTCACTGACGATGTCAAGACGGTCGAGATCTGTACTCATGAGTCACAGCTCCTCGCCACGATCGGCCCTGTCAGGCTCACCTCTCGTCTCCTCGCGGGCAAGTTCCCTGATTATGAGGCATTCTTCCCATCGGAGTATCGGTCCAAGTCTGTAGTTCTACGTAGTGAGCTCGTCAATGCGCTCAAACAAGCCAATCTCGTTGCCAGACAGAATAACTACAATACACGAATCAGATCCAAACATGAAGGCAAAATCGAGGTATCAACTGGTGATACTGAGATCGGTGCGAGTATGGCGAGTCTCTCAGGCTCTGTCGAGGGACAAGAGGATATCATCGGTGTCAACAGTGAATACTTCCTCCAGGCACTCTCCGTGATCCGTGAGGACTATATCAGCTTCGAATACAAGAATCCACTCTCCCCAGTAGTCATCAAGTGAGTTGCTACCGGCGATTCCAAGCAGAGCTACCGCCACCTTATCATGCCACTCAAGATCTAATATATGATTGCTCAAATCCACTCTCTCCAAACTCAGGTCCTCGCCCATCTCCCGAGTATCATAGATGAAACCTCTCTGATCGACTATCGCAACGCTATCCTGGGCAAATCTGGAGAACTCACTACTATTCTCAAGTGACTCAAAGATCTCTCTCCAGAAGATCGATGAACCGTAGGTAAAACAGCGAATGAGACTCGCGATATCATCACGGACGCGTTCGAAACAGAACGTACGAGAATCAAAAAAGACCTGATTGCCCAGAGACTCGCGAATGAACAAGAGGATATGACGATACCACTTCTGCGAGAAAAATGAAGTCTCCATCCGATCACACTCGTACAACGAGAAGTCGAGGATACATTCGTGCGGATGGGATTCGATATCTATGACTCGATGGAGATGACAACAGAGTATCTCAACTTCGATGCAGTGAATGTCCCAAAAACCCATCCCGCAAGAGATATGCAGGATACATTCTGGCTAGAATGACAATGAAATGTACTAGCAACACAAACCTCATGTATGCAAAATCTGATCATGCGAAATAAAAATACTCCAATTCGGGCAATTATCCCGGGACGAGTATTTCGCAATGAGGATGTCGATGCGACTCATGACAATACATTCTATCAAGTAGAGGGGATCGTCGTAGACAAATGAATCGGTATCAGTCATCTCAAATTCACGATCACCACTATGCTCTCGGATATATTCGGCAAAGAGGTGAAGATCCGTATGCGACCTGGATATTTTCCTTTTGTGGAGCCAGGAGTGGAGGTAGACTTCTCTTGTCCGTTCTGTGATGGTGTCGGATGCAAGATCTGTAAGGGATCTGGTTGGATCGAATTCATGGGAGCAGGACTCATCCATCCCAATGTGATACGAGAGTGAGGGCTCGATCCTGAGATCTATTCTGGATTTGCGTTTGGATTTGGACTCAACCGTCTCGTGATGATCAGGTACGGCATCCCTGATATGCGATATTTCATGAGTCCAGATGTGAGATTTTTGAAACAGTTTTAGATAAAAATCGGTTCTATATTTGCACATTTATAGGTTATTTGATATAATACATTCAAATAACCTTTTATTATGCTATTCCCACGAACCAGGCTCATCAACAAGTTCAGTGAAATCCTCATCAACAATACATCCCAGTATATTACTCTTGTTTGAGTGGCCTGATCTGGTAAGACTACTTTTATCGAACTACTCCAGAGCGCTGGGATCCTCTCTAGCTACAGCGTAGAGTCTATTTTTGTGAGCCCCCAATCTCCTCTTGAGTCAGTCAAACTAGCAAATCCTGGAACCAATCTTATCATCATTGATTCTGATATTTCATTGGATATCGATAATATTCGATCATTTATAGAATCAAATTCGCCCGATTCAAAAACCATATTCATCAGTGAAGTAAATAGTATGAATAGTGATGTAGAGAATTTTGTAATCAGTGGAATATCATTCCGAGAATATGCGGAGTGAATGAGTGAGATCATCGATGTCGCCAGTATCATCTCAGGCAATACTGATATAGTGAGGCAGAATGAGCTCCGTGATACCTATATCCATCTCGGGCAATATACTCCCAATCTGAACAATCCCGAACATATTCATATTGCATTCTCGGATAAAATATCAATTATGAATCAAGAATTGTTCAAAAAAGAAGAATGAGATTTCCTAGAGTTTATCCGTACACTTGCGATGAATGTGGGTGATATATTCAAGGAGGAGCGTATTGCCAAGAGCATGAATATCTCGAGACGCAAGGTCAAGAAATATACAGAAATCCTCCTCAATCATCATGTTATCAGGGCTGTTGGCCCATGGGTGGAGAATCCAGCTACAGAGCTCTCTCGTCATGTGAAAGTATATTTCTCGGATCTCGCGTATTTCCATGCGGCACTCGGAGTCGGATACTATCACGGTGAGGGAAAACAGGGTGTGATCGAGAATTTTGTCCTTCTCGAGCTCGACCGCAAGCTGGCATCCACTCATGATATCAGATTCTATAGGAAAAAATCTGGAGCCGAGGTCTCATTCATACTTATAGAGAGATCAACTGGTCAGCTCACACCGATAGAGGTGACAACCAGACCGACAGATATCATTCCCCAATCACTGCGTATATTCCGTGAGACATATGGGGATCGTATCGAGCATGCTATGATGATGAATGATAGTATGGTATGACAACAAGACCTCAGTGGTATTCCTGTTATCATCCTTCCACACATTGCTATATAGAATTGGCCATAAACTATAAAAAATATAATATTATGCTAGCTGTTGTACAAAAAACTATACCCCCATGAGTTGAATCAGTGGATCTACGTGAATCATGAAATACAAAGGTACGAACAATAGAAATACAGGATCGTATCAACTATATGATCGAAATAGGTCTTCCAAGAGATCTAATCGAAGCACTCAAAGTCTCAAATCCTACACTATTTCATAAAGAAGAAACATATAAGAAGATCGAGTCACTCAAGAAGCTCGGATTTGCAGATCCGGTGAAGATGATTGTATCGTTACCAGCGATTTTTGGACTCAATATAAAGAGTATGGAAGAGAAGATCGAGTCACTCAAGAAGCTCGGATTTGCAGATCCGGTGAAGATGATTGTATCGTTACCAGCGCTTTTGGGACTCAATATCGAGAAAAATATAGAACCAAAACTCACCATACTCATGAAAATGATACAAAAATATGATCTTCCATATACAGCAATATATCTTATGGAATGAAATCCTCTATTTTTTAGTTCTAAACGAGATAAGATATGGACGCTTGTTCGTATACTATGATTACAATCATGGACAGATATAGAGAAAAAATCTCAAGTTTCTCATCTACTCTCTCAAAATCTCGAATCTGTGATTATCGCAAATATGGAAAATCCAGATCTAGTAAGTATCAAAGAACTGATAAAAAAATCCAAAGAAGTAAAAGCTAAAAATAATAATCAAGCTATGAAGAGAATAATTATTGATGCATGATCAAATAAACCAAGAGATAAGACTCTCATTCGATATAGACGAGGATATAGTAACAAGTAGTATAATTCGCTATTTGGCGGGTTTTTCTTTACAAAAAATAGAAAGTCATACAATATTCATAATTAATAATTGAATATGCACCTCGTCATCATGGCAGCCTGAGAGTGATCTCGTATGCGACCACTCACGGATAATACTCCGAAGCCACTCCTCCAGATATGTGGCAAGACCATCATCGAACACAATATCGAACCTATCATCGAGCATTTCGATGAGATTTTTATGATTGTGAAGTACAAATCAGAATGTTTCAGGGAGTATTTTGGTGATATATACAGAGGTAAAAAGATACACTACATCGAGCAATGAGAACAATCGGGTACCGGTGCTGCGATCCTCGCACTCGAGTGACATATCGTGTGAGAATTCGTCGTAGTATCTGGTGATGATCTCTATGAGAGTAGTGATATCGTGAGACTCATACAACAAAACTGATACGCCACACTCTGCAAAAGAGTAGACAATCCTGAGCTCTTCGGGATATTCACCTGTGACAGTGAATGAAAGGCAACTGGAATCATCGAGAAACCAACTGATGTGAGTCTCGGTAATCTCGCCAATATCGGCAATCACAAGTTCGATTCACAGATATTCGAGATACTCAGAGCCATCCCCCTCTCACCCCGTGGAGAACTCGAGATCACTGATCTCATCCATATCTATATCCAGGAGTGACTCTATAGTGTCGTCGAGGCAACAGGTCGATGGATCTCTATCGGGTATCCCTGGGATCTCCTGAGAGCCAACGATGCGATCATCGGGTGATATAGTGAAACCGTAGATAAATGAGCAATTATAGAACAAAATGTGTCCATAAAATGAAATATATATCTCGAAGAAGGGGTAATCCTGAAGTCTGGAACCTATATCGAAGGGAATATATACTTCGGGAAATGAGTAGTTATATGACCAAATTCGTACATTCGTGGGAATACGAGCATCGGTAATCATTCCAAGATCGGAGCAGCAGTCGAAGTCAAAAACTCCTACATCGGTGAGTCCTCTGCCCTGCCTCATCTCTCCTATTTCTGAGACTCTGTGATCGGCAATCATGTCAATATCGGTGGCGGGTCCAAGGTCGCCAATCTCAGACATGATGGAGCAAATATCCGAGTCATGATAAAAGACAAACTCGTCGATAGTGGACGTCACAAGCTCGGTGCTATCATCGGAGATGGTGCTCATCTCGGTATCGGTACTCTGATATACCCAGGACGCGTGATACCAACGGATGGGACGACGATCCCAGGTGAGATAGTGAAATAATATAACTGACATAATGAAACTCCCTCTACATCAAATTCGCCTCTTTCTCATTGTCAGCATTACTCTAATAGGGTTATTTTTGTTTCATCAGAAGAGCATCATCGCAAAGACTCCAGTAGTCCCAACAGTTGTTCCAGTCACCAATTTGATACATGTATCGAATTCATCAACTTGTATCAGAGATCCTGATATTCAGTTTTTCATGTATCATTATATCAGATTCAATGATCCAAATGATGCCAAAAGTACACAAGATCTCTCTGTAGATCCACGAGATTTTGAGACACAGTTATCGTATGTTCGAAAACAGGCTGATACGAATCAAATAACTCTGATGCTCGGGAATGATTTTTCATCATCAGTAAAAAATGGTTGTTTTCCATGAAAGCGAATCTGGATATTTACCAGTGATGATGGCTGGACAGATGCATATACAGAGCTACGTCCTATTG
>JAYWCE010000111.1:0-3250 GCA_043780775.1 Candidatus Altimarinota bacterium
TCTCTGATCGCATCGGATTGATCCTGTTTATTATTTTGATCGAGATCTGAGAGTAACCTATCTATAGCAACCCATTCGAGCTCTGCTTCATCAGTATTCTCAGATATTTTTGTGTCATCCAGTTTTATGTAGAATATATGGTGCATCATGCTCCTATTTTCTTGTTTTGGTATAGAGAACCACTGTGAGGAATAGATTCATACTTGTTCAAGTATTTCAAAATCTGAAATATTTAATTCTTCTATTATCTCTCTACTCAAAGCTTCTACAGGACTTTCTCATTCTTCGATACCCCCTCAGATAAGTAAATATTCACCATTAAATTTTGTATCTTTTGTATTTAATCTTTCACAGAGAACAGTATTATTTCTCATTATAATAGCTCAAACTCTATCTCTTCGTATAGAATCAGGTGATTCTTTTCAATATTTTTTACTAATACTCTGTCGAATTGCTAGATCATACTTCTTCGCGAACTCAAAATCACGCTCATCATGAGCTGGAACCGCCATCACAGCACCAGTTCCATAAGAACCGAGGACATAGTCAGCGATCCAGAGTGGGACACTCTCTCAGTTAAAAGGGTTCACGACATATGATCCTGTCCATACTCCTGTTTTCTCTTTGCCCTCGTTGGTACGATCAAGATCTGATTGTCACTTGGCTCGTTCGATATACTGCTCACACGTTACTTTTTCACTCTCGGTGATGAAGTCCTGAACCTGTGGATGATCTGGTGCGAGAATCGCATAGGTCATACCATAGACCGTGTCGACACGAGTAGTGTAGACGGAGATATGATCGAGTGATTCAAGCAGGGCTGGAAAAGTAGCATATCAATCTCATTCACAGAAATGTCCAGCTCCTGGAATATCTATATGAGTCACTCATAGTAAATCAAAATATTTTTTAGCTTCTGGATATATAATACACTCGTCATTCTCTGAAAGGAAAACCTTCCATTCTTTGGTATTTTGTTTTACTCGAGCCGCTTCATACTCTATTCTCATAGATTCTGATCACTCATTCCAGCCATACCATGTACTCCAGTCGACATGATCGATAAGTCAGTTAAAAATAGGTCATACACCAATAAGCTTATTGATTTTTTTATCAAGTCATGCTACAAAATGTGTACCCAGAAAGCCTCACATAGAATGTCATATCACAATAGAATTTTCATCCATCTGATCACGATATTGTTCAAGAAATTTTAGTTGTTCGCTAAGATTAGGTTTTCCTGGATTTGGTAACTCTGGAATGAAGACCTGATATCCAGATTGTTCGAGTTTTATTTTTAAGTCTGGGATCCAGTGCCAGTCAGTGACGGTATTTGTCTCTCACCATCCATGAAGGATAAGTGCAACTGGCTTATTTTCTACTTTTCTCATCATAGAGAACTCGCATCCCTCACTCCGTCCGATCCAATTTCTCTGCATCTCCTTGATTCCCTCTGGCCAATCCAAAGTATCAAGATCTGAAAGAAGGCGATCAGCGTATTCTGTGATACGAAGTACCCATTGCCGGATAGCTCGACGCTCGACACGAGTTCCACAACGATCACACGTATTCGTACTTGTTACCTCTTCATTCGCAAGTCCTGTCTTGCAGCTCGGACAATAGTTGATCGGGAGATCTTGTTCATAGGCGAGTCACCGCTTGAAGAGCTCGAGAAATATCCACTGTGTCCAACGATAATACTCTGGATCTGTAGTATCTACTACACGATCCCAATCATAGGAAAATCCGAGTGCCTGGAGCTGTTGTGTAAACACACCGATATTCTCGGCGGTCGTGATAGCAGGATGTGTCCCTGTCTTGATCGCATAGTTCTCAGCAGGTAGGCCAAAAGCGTCAAATCCCATCGTATGGAGGACATTGTGCCCTGTCGCGTGATAGTAACGAGAGACGATATCTGTTGCTGTATATCCCTTCGGATGCCCAACATGGAGTCCTGCACCAGATGGATATGGGAACATATCGAGGATATATTTTTTAGGTTTTTCGGTAGAGTTTTCTGTTTTGAATGTTTTGTCTTCTTCCCAGCGTTTCTGCCATTTTTTTTCTATAGAGTTGTGATCGTATGTCATAGTTGTATCATTAGGATAATGGGCTGAATAACTGAACAAAAGTATAGGAAAAAGTGAAGAAAAAACAAGAAAAAATCTCCCTCCTGAATGCTCAGAAGAGAAATTTTTGTAAATCTGATAATTATGCACCAGCAACGAGTCCAACGACCCACTTGACTACTGATCCAGCGAGCCAGATCACGATAATACCGATGACCACCTGGATGAGGATCGTACGCCCCTTCTTGACCTTCTCCTCATCACCACCAGCGGTGACAATCTGGAATCCTCCCCAGATACCATATCCCACAGCAAGAATAGAAAGAAACATGAGGGCATTATTGATCAAATTCTGTGCAGTAACCTCAGCGGAATTCTGAGAAGTTCCAGCAATAGTCACAGGTTTACCATCAAATGGACCAGCGAGAGCCGTAGAAAAAGTCGATGCGAGACCGATGATAGAATAGAGTCCTTTTGTAAAAGTTGTCATAGAAAATAAATGAGAAAATAAATGTGACACAAGTATCATAGCAAAACTTGCGTCTTTTGTCAAAAAAATCACTCTTTTTTTCAAAAGAGTGATTTTTCATTTTAAAGCGATAACCGAAAGAGTGGAATTCACATGGACCAGATGTGACTCATCTCTATAGTTGGACTACACTGCGGCTGTGTTCTTGTCGAGCTCTACAGCTCTAGGAGTAGCGGCCATAGTAGTAGGGGCTGATGATACGCGTACCTCGAGTACATACGGGAGGAGTGCCATATATCGGGCTCTTTTGACTGCGACTGCGAGTTTCTTTTGATTACGGAGACTCGTACCTGAGTAGTATCGTGGGATGATACGATTGAACTTTGTCAGGAATTTTTTGAGGAATACCGTATCTTTATAGTCGATGTGAGTCACACCAGCCTCATCGATAGGGCAAACCTTCTTTTTAGCAACTGCCATAAAAGTAGGGGTTAGGGATTAGATTTTGGCGGTATCGAGATCAGAGAAGTCATCGAAGTTGGCAACTTCTGCAACCTCAGTACCATTTTCAACTCCGTCTTCTCTCTTGGAGAGAAATATGAGCTGATCGACAACGACCTCAGTCTTATAGAGCTTCGTACCATCATCTTTATCGATGATACGAGTCTTGAGATGACCCTCTACATATACGAGTTTACCCTTGGTAAGGAAT
>JAYWCE010000112.1:0-8989 GCA_043780775.1 Candidatus Altimarinota bacterium
CGCAACACCGTAGAGCTGTATGAGAATATAGTTGAGGATGATGTTGATCGGGAGGATGATCGCGAGGATACGAGCCCGTTCAGTGATCTTGCCAGTTCCAGCAAGAAACTGGAAGTTGATCTGTATTAGCAAGAGAAAAGTGAGAAAAAATGCAGAATACCCGAGAATAATACCAGATTGTCGAAACTTGTCACCAAAAAATAATACAGCAAGAGACTCTCCGAACTGATAGAGAAATACGGATAACCAGATGCCGACAATAGAGAAATAGAGAGAGAACTCTCGATGTATGAGTTGCATTTTTGCTGAGTTCTCTCGACCGTGGAGCTCAGATATCACTGGAAAGAGGAATGCAAAGAGTGGCGAGATAAATATAAATGGAATATTGAGAAGTGAGAGATAGTTCGAGTAGTATCCTGTTGCCTCAGATCCGAGGAGGAGGATGATGAGTTGCATATCTACCTGTGAGAGTATGACTCCGATATTCGCGGTGAGGAGTGTTGCGAGAGCATACCGATAAAAATGGTTGCGTTCCGTGATATCTCGCTCAGATGGTACTCCCTCGAAATAGACTCGATAGTAGCGAGTATAGGCAAAATAGAGTGAGAAAAGAAATCCAACCATAATACCTGCTACCCATGCCCACATATAGGCTTCTATGCTTCACTGTCCTACGAGAAGGAGTATGAGTGTAGCGAGACCTGTGGCGAGGTGTTTCACGAGGTCTGATCACTTCTGTAACTTGGTATCCTGAGAGACAGAGAATAGTACTGTCGTAATATGGAAGAGATTGACTCCGATGAAATAGAGTCCAGAAATACGGAGTATATCGATAATGAGTGGTTCCTGAAAATAATGATTCGCGAGCCATGGAGCAATCCAGAAGAGAGTACTCGCAATCAATATGCTCGAACATATCTGCATGATGAGTGTGAGTTTTAGGAGATATTTTGCCTTCCCATACTCTTTTTTGATGATATATTTCGGGAGAAAATAGTTCAGACTCTCAGTACAACCGAGATCGTTGAATGCTCAGAGTAGACTCACAAAACTAATCACACCATAGATCATACCAACTCCTCCGACCGAGAGATCGTGGGAGATTATGATCTTGATCATATAGCCAAGTGGACCGATGAGGAGGGTGAAAAAGTAGAGCCAAAATCATTTTTTGACAAATTTTTGAGCCAGTGTTTCTTCAGAGTTGAGCATTTTTGGATTTTTATAGACAATAAGTTCCCCCCTCGATATCTGATATAATTTTACCTTCTGCGAAGGCGACTACTCTTTTCTTCATGGTATTCACTATGATCTCATCATGAGTGGCCATAATGATGGTCTTGCCACTCTGATGGAGATCTTCGAGGAGATGCATGATCTCAGTTGCATTGACTCTATCGAGATTACCAGTTGGCTCATCTCCGATGATGATCCGAGGATCGTGTATGAGTGCTCTTGCGATACAGGTTCGCTGTACCTCTCCACCGGAGAGTGTTTCGATTCGTTTTTCCTTTTTTGCAAGGAGCCCGACTTTGGACAGCACCTCGGGTACACGCCGACCGATCTCATAGGCACTATACCCACATACCTCCATCGCGAATGCCACATTCTCCCTGACAGTTTTTCTCGCTAGGAGCTTGAAGTCTTGGAATATGGTTCCGAGACCTCGACGGTACTGGAGGAGCTCTTTGGGTGAGAAGAGTGCGATATCAGCTCAGTTATCATCGAGGATATGTCAGCTCTTGAGTTTTTTGGCTCAGATGAGTGATCTGATAAAACTGGTTTTACCACTTCCAGAAGCACCGATGAGGAATACGAATTCACCAGGTTCGATGGTGAGAGAGATATCCCTGAGGATCGTTCGTTCTCCATAGGAGAGGGTTACATTCTTGTATTGCATAGACTATCTCGGTAAAATATTGAGTATGAATGATTTCGAAACTGATTGGAAATTGCCATCTGTGGCAGTGATCTTGACTGTATGTTTTCCCTGGGCGAGTCCGGTAGCACTCACAGGAAATACGAATATATCACCCGTAGTAGCGCTCTGTATGATCTTGTCATCGATAGTCACAGAGATCTCTCTGACTATCGTAGATATACTTGCTTGGAATCTGAGATTGAATATGTCTCATTCATAGAGATTCAGACTCGAAGCTTTTGGATTTGTCATTGCTATCGAAGGGGGAGACTTGGTCTCATCAACTGATCCAGTATTCGTATTCGGAGAACCTATCACCCCCTCACTATACTTGTAGCCATAGACATCGATGGCTTCAATGGTAGCATTATAGACTTGTCCGAGATTGATCCGAGTTGTACCTGTAGTTGAGCCACTGGCTCCATATATGATCTCTTTGAGAACTTTTCCATCGGCTATAGCCCTGATGCGGTCGATCATACGATTCCCTGACCACTTCACCTCTACGAGATTATCCTTGCCGAGTCCGACAGGATTCACACTGAGATTCACTTCTCAGACAGTACCAGGCCGGACACATGGATCCTTGCTGATTTCTGTGATGGAGCCGCTCCCCGTACTATATCTCCGAGATGCCGAGAGGAATCCTGAGAACCACTCTGGATCATATCCATCGATAATAGGCTTGACCGTTGGGAGATATATTGTCAGTCGTGCATCTGCTGGAGTCTCTGGTGTCGCCACTCCGTTGCAGAGTGTATCGATATCCATAGCATCGAGTCCACCATCATGGGTCTCGAGTTTGACGGCCATTAGTGTTGATCTGATCATATCTGCCGGAGTATCCTTGGTGGCGAGGAGACCTGAGAGCCTAGAGATATTGTAAGTATAGATATCTGTTGGTTTTTTGAATTCTTCTTTTGGGAGGTCCTTCAGTGCGTAGGTCATATAGCTCTTCCAGATTGTTGCCGCACAATTGAGTCCATCACAGGTTCATCGAGTTTCTCGGCCATCGACATTGCCTGCCCAGACAACCGTAGTGATCTGTGGTGTATATCCGATCGTCCAGAGATCTCGTGGGAGGATTTTTTTCTGACCTCATTTGCTCACATCTTTGTTCGATGTTCCTGTCTTGGCAGCGACCGTACGACCTGCGATCGTGAGAGCATTTCTCCAAAAAGTCGACTCAGGACGAGCATCGTTGTTCGAGAGTATCTTCGAGATGATATAGGCGGCAGCAGGATTCATGACTGCCTCTCCGACTTCATCCTTGTGTTCCTCGATGATATTACCATCGTTATCTTCGATTTTTTCTATAGTATAGAGTTGCTTCTTCAGGCCATTGTTCGCGAATACAGAGTAGGCTTGCATCATATCGATCGGCTTCGCCTCAGCAGTACCGATAGCGAGAGGAGCTCCATATCCATAGTTCTCTTTGAGACTCGAGAGTCCGAGAGTTTTCGCATATTTGATGATGGCTTCTTCTTGTCCAGCCAGATAGTACATCTTGATCGCTGGGATATTTCGAGAGTAGTCGAGAGCGGTCTCGAGTGACATCACTCATTTGAATTTTTGATCATAGTTATCGGGTTTCCACTTCCCGAATGATATCGGTCCGTCAGTCACTGGGCTCGCTGCTCCGATCGGATTTTTCGCTATAGCGAGTGAGTAGACTATCGGCTTGAACGATGAACCTGGTTGACGGATCGCTGTGACCATATTATTGTTACCTCCATGTTCCTGATCAAAATAATCAGGACCACCTACCATCGATAGGAGGCGACCACTCACATTATCCATACTCACGAGAGCCGCACTACTGGCTCCATATTGAGCAATATTGATGGCGACTTGCTTGCGTACTGCTTCTTCTGCATATTCCTGGAGCTTGGGATCGATCGTTGTATAGACCTTGAGTCCACTCGTCACATCGATATCTTTACCATATTTGGTTTCGAGATATTCCTTGATATACATCACGAAGTATGGATATTTGATATTCTCACTATATTTTTTGAATTCGAATTCGATACCATCGTAGAGTATCTTCTGGAATGTATCACCATCGATCTTGCCATCCTCGAGCATCTGTGCCGCGACGAAGTCTTTGCGACCGATTGTATATTCTATCGTATAGGATCAAGTGACTTCTCATGAGCTCACATTCCCAGTGATCGCGATATTCCCGACGAAGTCGAGGACTCGATCAAAACTCAGATCGACACAGCCCTTACTATTTGGAGTGAATGCCTGATTCTTGATGGCATCAGTCCGTACTCCACAGACAGTGAGACCATTGTCACTGCGTTCCATCGTCATACCGGAGAGATACGACCGGAATCCTGTATAGATCGGTGCATAGGTCTTGCGATCTACTATCGAGATGAGTGTCTGGCTATTCGTTGGATCTCACTGCGGATAGATATCGAGTTTGCCCATGAGACGATCACGGTGGAGATATGGCGAGTAGTAGGTTGGTCATTTTGGGAGTGATGCGAGGATCGTTGCTCAGAGTGGGCCGACATCTTTTGCGCTTTTACCAAAATAGGTACGAGAGGCCTCCTCGACACCATTCGCATTATATCCAAAAGAGAATGCATTGAAGTACATTTCGAGTATTTTATCTTTGGAATAGGTTTTGTTGAGCTGATATGAGAGATACATCTCTTGGAGTTTTCGTTTGATGGATCGCTCATTCGTCAGGATGGTGTTCTTGATGAGCTGTTGTGAGATGGTTGAGGTCCCCTTGACTGTGTCGTTGGATCCCATCACATATTTGGCTCCAGCACGCAGGAGTCCGGACAGATCGACACCAGGATTCTCGAAAAATGTCCGATCCTCAGTGCTCACGATCGCATCCTTGAGAGACTGAGATATCGCATCAGATGCTACATAGGTTCGCTTGCCATCCTTGAAAAGACTATAGATCACGCCACCGTCCTTGTCATAGATAGTGGTACTCTCACGGAAGTAGTCACCACTCTCGAGCGACTCAATAGCGGGAGCTCCTCTTAGGAAAAAACCCCAGAGAATCAATATCCCGAGGGCACCAATAAGTACGAGTACACCAAAAACTCGGAGAAGTATATGTTTCTTGCTCGTTTTACTCAGATAGGTCTTCATCGTATCGATGGGGGTTTTCTTGCTACTGGTTCGGGATGCTACATGTCTGATGTGCGGTTCTTGCATAATTATTTTTATAGAAAATTAGAGATTCTCCCATTCGCCTGGGGTTGGAAGTTGTGGTTTTGTAGATGGAATTTTCAGGACTGGAACTTTGGATCCTGAGGATTGAGTTTGTTTTGTCGGATTGGTGGTTTTCTGTTTTTTCTCTCATGAGACGGTCGTACCTGAGAGGCTCTCTTTCTCGATCTTCGGGAGGTATGAGACAGGATCCGCGAAGGTGAAATATTCCCTGTAATCAGCACCAAGAACAATCTCTATCTTGGGCCCCTCAGTCGTGACGTATTCATTGCTCGTGACGATATTGACGGGGATTCGCATATCGAGTGTTTTGAGTGCGGATACGATGTCTGATTCAGGATTGATCCCGATACTATACTCACTATTCCAGTAGATATTGATATGTGAGTGCTCTATGGCACCAGTAGATGCCTTGAGTATGTGAGATAGATTATAGTTGATTCCTATTTTTCGCATCTCCATGAGCAGATTTTTCCCAGAGGAGAGCGATGCTGCTGTATGGACGACGACGATCGGTTGTTCCACAGTATGGATACCAGGAAACTGGAATACAAAGTCTACAAATCGATGAATCCGATCATAGAAACTCAGTTTGTTGATCCGAGCTCACTCAGGAATGAGTGACCATGCTCCACCGAAATACGCCATCGAAGGACTATAGAGATAGGCTCATACCGAACAATTGGTATAGGTGAGACAATTGTCACCGAGGTTGTAGACATGGATATCTCCTTGACCGACTCCAGCAAAAGTCGATCCGAAAGAGACAATATCTGATACGGTGAGATCAGTGTTGATGTTACTACGAGTAGCGTCGATGATATTCGATATTTTAGTTGGACTCGTGATGACTCCAGCAGAGAGTGACTTGGTTTTGATGGCATTGATGATCTGTTGCTGTCGGCGTGATCGATCCATATCATTCGTGGAGTGACGACTGCGAGCATATCTCAGGGCTGTTTCACCATTGAATATTTGGATTCATTTTTTGACTGAGAATACAGTATAGCCATAGTCATAGTCAGGATACTCATTGTCATAGAGATCCTTGATGACATCGATCTCTATCCCGTCGAGAGCATTCACTACATAGCGGAATGCCGTGAAGTCGATCACCAGATAGTGATGTATGGATTGGCCCGTGATCTCTGATACCTTGTTTGCGAGGAGAGATACTCACTCTTTGCGTCCGAGTCCTATTGGATAGAGTGAGTTGATCTTGCCAGCTGACTTACCATTGTCATAGCTCACATAGAGATCACGAGGGATCGATATCATAGTGACTGATCCCTTCTCTTCATCGAGAGAGGCGAGCATGATCGAGTCCGCGAGTGAACCTGCCTGATGTCCTGCACCACCGATACCGACGATGAGGATATTGGTGGTTCACTTTTTGACTGGAGCCATAGTTCCTGTGGCCTCGAATATCGGAGGTACCCACGCACTATCATCACCAGCAGTACCGATACGGATATTGCCTATACCCTGGACGGCATAGTTGATACCAAAAACAAGAGCGAGAATCACGAGCATGATAGCGATGATTTTGCGTACTTTTTTCTTCGGGTTGGCTGGTATGGCTATTGGAGTGGCTGTGTCCTGTATTTTTTTGACTGGAGTATGATTGAGTTTTTTAGTTTTGAATTGTGACATGGCGAGATTATAGGAAAAAATCATTTTTTTTCAATAGAAAATATATGGTTTTCGTGTGGAGATTTCTGCTTGACAGAAAGCAAAAAACGACTACATTTTGTCTAGTTTCTCTTGCTCGGATTTCCTATACTTTTACTGTCTTATTTTGCATCACGATCCAGTCCTCATCAGTGAGATAGAGAGTCTATTCATAGCTCTCCCCACACATCGGGTAGTGGTCGATGCAACACTCGGACTCGGTGGACACTCCTGTATGTTCGCCTCCCATATGTCTCCTGGAGATAGGCTCATCGGTATCGACCGAGATAGAGACAATCTGGATATCGCAACAGCTAAAATGCAACATGCAACATTCAATATAGACCTGATTCATGCCAGTTTCGCAGATATTGATACGATCCTCGATGAAAAATGAATCCAAGAAATTGATTTCATCCTCTATGATCTCGGGGTGAGTAGTGCTCACTATGATGATGGGGAGCGAGGATTCTCGATCCGATATGATGCCCCACTCGATATGCGGTTCGACCGTACCACGGGACGTACAGCTCGAGATCTCGTGATGACTACCTCTGAGTACGAGCTCCGTGATCTGATGTGGCGCTACGCTGATGAGAAAAAATCAGTCCATATAGCGAGAGCCATCGTCGAAAATAGGAAAATCAAATCCATCGATACAACATTCGATCTCTTGGAGATCATCAGATGATCGAGCTATGATAAGGATTCCCCGAAGCGAGTATTCCAAGCCCTACGAATAGCAGTGAATGCCGAGTTCGAGCATATCGAGATATCTATCAAAAAAGCAATCGAAAAATTGAGTATCGGCGGGCAGATTGCGATCATATCGTTCCACTCGATCGAGGATCGTATTATCAAAAACCTCGTCACGCCCTATCTCACGGGAACTATCGATGAGCTCACTGGACAGACGATCATCCCAGCCCGTCTCGCAAAATATAACAAAAAACCAATCCTCCCAATCGAACTCGAAATAGACAAAAATCCAAGAAGTAGATCAGCGAAGCTCAGAGTACTCACTCGAATCAACTAAGTCAAAATTCTCATGAACGCAAATGTCCTAGTAGCCAAAAAATGACATCTCTCATTCTTCTCGGAACGCAAGGTGGCTCGTGAGAATTTTCGGTTATCATTCACCCAGGCATACGTACTCGCTATCGTACTCATCGCGTGTCTCGGGATCTACTATATCTGGATCCTCAATCAGAATGCTACAAAAGGGTACCAGATCCGAGAGCTCCAGGGGCAGTATCGCGAGCTTACATTCCAGGAGAATCTCCTCGATATCCGCATCGCAGAAGGCAAGAGTATCGACGCGATCATAGCGGCTCCGATCATGCAGAGCATGCAGACAGTCGAAGCACCATCGTTTCTCGTGATGAGAGATACCCAGTCTACACTCAAAAACTAACACCAAAATGCCAGAAGCCCTCAAACGCATCATCGATATGATCCATTATTTGCCGGGAATCGGTGAGAAGACAGCGGCGAAGCTCGCGTTCTTCCTCCTCAAGGCGAACGCTACCTATGTGTCCAATTTTGCACGAGCACTCGCAGATCTCCACGAGAAAGTCCGAGAATGTGAGGTATGTCATGGGATGACGGATGTCGAGCATCCGACTTGCTCTATCTGTAGTGATCCGAGGCGAGACGATACGATGATCTGTGTCGTCGAGGACTATCTTGATATGCTCTCGATCGATCGGACAGGAGTATGGCGGGGACGATATCATGTCCTCGGTGGTGTGATCTCACCGATCCAGGGGACGACTCCAGATCAGCTCCACTACGACTCACTCTTTGCTCGAATACTTGAGTCTCCGCAGATATCGGAGATCATCCTCGCGATGAATCCCAATATAGAAGGGGAGGCGACTGCTCTCTACGCGATCGGACATATGCCACGAGAAGTGAAGATATCGAGACTCTCAAAATGACTCCCACATGCGGGTTCTATCGAATATGCGGATGAGATTACATTGCTCTCGGCATTTCGTGGGAGGGGTTAGATGTTGTTAAAACTCAGAATATATGAAAGAAAAAAATATCGCATTCATCGACGGACAAAATCTCCATCTCGGAACTGCACATGAAAATTGGAAAATCGATTTCTCAAGATTTCGTATCTACCTCAAAGAAAAATACCATATTGATGAAGCGTATATCTTCCTCTGATTCTTGGATGAAGAT
>JAYWCE010000113.1:0-3177 GCA_043780775.1 Candidatus Altimarinota bacterium
ATGAAGATAATGCAAAGAAAGATTTAGATCTCTTTATCCAAAATAAATGAGAATTCCCATCAAGAAGAAATTGTGAAAAGCTCTTCAAAGAATTATTTATGAATACATTAGTATTACTTAGGAGATTACATAAAGTAATTACAGATATATATAATGAAAAAATAACTATCGATAAATACGTACAAGAATTTCATAAATTTTTTTGAGAAAGTTCATATGAGTATGGTATAATTTCAAGTAGTCACCCTTTTCTGAAGATAATATGGGATATTAGATGAGGAATAGAACATCCAAAAGATGAATATGAATATTCTTGGTTTGAGCTAAAAGATTCGCAAGAAATTGTTAATAATCCACATATTCGATTCAAAAATGAATATTATCTCTGTAAACCGCTAGTACAAGATTTAATAAGTTTTTTAGTATTTCATACACCCTTTATGATTGCCTCAGCAATCAACTATCGATTTAAGAAGGAACATGGTGGACTCATTAGGTACATTAAACAAGATGCCCCAAACCAACTATGATGAACCTGGCACATCATCCTAGGTCAGGAATAAAATAAAGGCATTTAGAGTACTCGGGAAGTTTTTTTGTTGGATTATACCAGTTGGTAGTTCTCCTCGAGTGCCTTGATACGATTATCCAGTGATGGATGCGTAGACCAGAATGAGTCTGGCTCCGTGATCATAAACGCCGTGAGGTTGCCATCAGGATGTTGTGTTGGTTTCACATTTTTCATCTGTTGGAGTCGCCGCAGTCCTGCAACCATACTCGATCGAGAGGTGAACTGTGCTCCACCGAGATCGGCACGATACTCTCGAGTTCGAGAGAACCACATCACCACGAGTGAGGCAAGAGCTCCGAATACCAGCTGGAATCCTAGAGAAATCCCCATATACGCAAAACTCCCTATTGTTTCATTGTCTCGGGCGATTGCTCCAGCTACGAGTCTCGCTGCAATATGCGAGAAGAATACGACGAATGTATTCATCACTCATTGAAGGAGAGTGAGTGTCACCATATCACCATTGAGGATATGTGCCATTTCATGACCCACAACTCACTCCACCTCATTGCGTTGCATCTGAGTGAGGAGTCCTGTCGAGACAGCAACGAGTGATTTATTTTTGGTTGCACCTGTTGCGAATGCGTTGGGCTCACTCGATTCATAGTATCCCACCTCTGGCATAGTGATCTGATGCATCTGAGCAATCCGCTCAACAGTAGACCAGACAATCTGAAGCTGTGGATCTCGACTCGCACTCTGAGCATCGAGGAGTACTATGGAATACGCTCGCTTCGCACTCCAACGAGAGATCAGGAGTGATATGATTGCACCCCCAAAACCGATGACGAGAGCATAGATAAGGAGTTGTACCATGCCACCATTCGCAGAGAGTATACCTGGGAAGAAATAGTTCACTACCATCATCACGATCGAGAGCAGTGCGAGTACTGCCATATTGGTCAGGAGGAAGAAAAATATTCGCTTGAAAAATTGCATATATAGAAGTTAAGATAACCTTATTATATCTATGTTAGAAGAAAATCAAGAGATTTTTCAGATAGATTTGTACCAGAGAGAAAAGTATATATAATAGGTTTTGTATTACTTTTCTAACTTTCTATACTTATGTTCGGATCAAAAAAAGAATTGCCAGCAAAGGCGAATGTCGGCGTCAAGATGCATGGTTCAGTCACTGTCGGTACCAAGTGACAGATCGTCATTCCGAAGGATGTACGAGATATGCTCGGGATTACCGAGGGAGATACACTCATGTCGATGACCAAATATGGCAAGTTCGTTGGATTCATCAAGGCTGAGGATATGGGAGACTTCATCAATCTCCTCAAGGCAGAGTGTAATATTGAAAACTAGTTGAGTTTTTTAATTTTGAATTTTTCTCTTTCCATGAAACCGCTTATCGCAATTTTTCTCATATCGACCGTGGTACTCTCTGCCTGTGGATCTACACCCGTAGTTCCAGTAGTACCACCAAAAACTCCGTTCATAATCACGACCTATACAATCGGACAAACTCAGACAGGAATAGAGATCCAAAAAACGGGCCGCATCACCGCGAGCTCATCACTCACTCTCACGGCTCAGTGAGCCTGAGAGATATCTCGGATCAACGTACGAGAGTGACAAAATGTAAAAGCTGGAACCGTGATCGCAACACTCAAGGATACCCAGAACAACTACGATCTCAAATACTCTCAGGCAGTCAATACCATCAAAGTACAAAATGCGAGTATCGAAACCACTCGGATCAATCTCCTCCAATCAGTCGATGCGGCTCGTATCAGCTATGAGCGAGCCCGTCAGGCGTATGAGACGCTCACAGGGAAGAATGCACTCGCCTACGATACTCTCGTCAATACGAACTCAAAAACCCTCGATACCTATAATGAGAGCTATAAAACATATCTCTCCGATGCAGAACGGATCATGACATCGATGCTCTATGAAGCAGACAAGATCCTCGGTATCACTACCAATTTCGAGTTCGCGAATGATGCCTGGGAACCCTATCTCGGGACGCGAGTATGAGACTCGCGAGCTCTCGCGAACAATGAGTGGAATAGTACCTATGCTCTACGTGGCGATCTCCGAGCCCGAATAGAGAAGGCTATCATGATCAATCTCTCGAATCCAGATGCAGACTTCGATCTCATCTCAAAGAGCTATGAGCAAGCTCGCAAACTCGCTGATGCGATGCTCTATATGCTCCAAAATAGCGTCATCGGTGGTGGACTCCCACAGGAACTACTCACAGGATGGGTTGCATCATGGAATGGACAGAGAGCTACGATACAAGGATCACAATGATGATACAATGCATGGAAAGTACAGACACTCACTTTTCTCAAAGGGTATCGCAATACTGAATCAGCGACTAATCTCGCCCTCGCGAGTCTAACCCGTCCACTCACAACTGAGGAGCAATCTCAGGTAAATAGTAACACAGATATCAAGATCACATATGAGAATGCTCGAATCGATCTCAAGGATAAAATAGAGAATGCTCGACTCACTTTTGAACAAGCGAAGAAATCATATGATACTGCTCAGGCACTAAAAGTCGCTACCCTCATACAACTCGATGCTAATAGAGAAAATGCAAAAATCGCACTTCAACAAGCAGAACGGGATGCGAGCAAACTCCG